>NZ_JBFAVI010000032.1:0-52394 GCF_040679695.1 Micromonospora sp. NPDC052213 | reverse complement strand
GGGGGGGGGGGGGGGGGGCCGGGTTTGGTGGGCCGGCTGGGGAGCCGTCGGACCGCTCAGTGGTGGTCGTCCTCCTCGCGGGCGGTGTCCGGCAGGCTCCCGAGCACCTTGTTGATCACGTGGATCCGGGCGCCGGCGGCCCGGTAGTCCGCGCAGACCGTCTCGGCCCGGTCGGCCAGCCGGGCCCCCGGTCCGGCCGCGGTGACGGCGAGGGTGGTGCCCGCGAGGGTGGTGACGGAGCCGGCGGCCACCAGTTCGGCGGCCGAGCGCGCCCCGCCGACCAGGTGCTCCTTCAGCAGCCCCCGCAGCGTGTCGGTGTCCTTGAGCAGCAGGTGGTCCAGGTTGGCGGTGGAGAACTTGGCCCGGAAGGCGTCGTCGGTCGGGGCGAGGATGGTCAGCCCACCGGCGGCGGACAACTCCTCGGCCATCCCGGTGGCCCGCACCGCCGCCTCGAACGTGGTGAGCACGGGAATCCAGGTGAGGGCCTGGTCGGGCGACTGGCCCACCAGCGAGCCCGGACTGCCCGGCTCGGTCCCCGAGGGCAGCACGTCGCACAGCGGTCCGGTCACCGCGACCGGTGTGGCGTCGCCGGTGCGGTCCGTCGCGGCGGACCTCTCCTGCTGCGAACCGGTGCACCCGGTCACCGCGACCAGGAGGGCCAGAGCAGCCCCGGCCACCGCCCGCCGGCGGCGGGCGACCCGGGACCGGTTTCCGGAGCACGGCCCCGGGGTGAGGGTGTCGGGCACGGTCTTCTCCACTTCGGAACGGGTACGGGTGGTGCCGGCAGGTCGGCGGGAGGCCTGCCGGCACCACGTTCGGGCGGAACTCAGCAGGTCACAGAAGCGCGCACTGGCCGACGTTCGGACCCCGTACGGAGTTGGTGACCTCCATGTTCATCGGCTCGGGGGAGTTGCCGGCGCAGGCCAGCGGACCGTTGACGGTGTTGCCGGCCACCAGCGGGGCCACGCCCGTGCTGCCGGTCACGCTGACCGGCCCGGTCACCTCGTTGCCGACCAGGACGACCGGGCCGTTGGTGCCGGTGGCGCGCACCGGACCCTCGACCGTGCTGTCGGTCATGACGACCCCGGCGGCGCCGGTGGCGTTCACCGGACCGTCGATCGAGCTGCCGTTGACGATCAGCGTGGCGCCGGGCCGCACCTGGACCGGACCCCGGACGGTGGCCCCGTCCAGGCAGGCGACGCCGGAGACGACCAGCGTGCCGTTGTGGGTGCCGGTCAGGGTGGGGGCGATCCGCTCGCCGGCGACCAGGCCCTCGACGGCCTGCTCGTCGAGCAGCAGCGGGATCAGGCCCCGCTGCGGCTGGGACAGCGGAACCAGGTAGCCGTCGGCGACCTTGATCACCTTCCAGCCGTGGGCGGCGATGCGCTGGGCCGCCGTGGTGCGCTTGCCGGTCGGCCCGTCGGTCCGCTCACCGTGGTACTGCTCCTCGGTCAGCCTGTACGCGCACGGCGGCTGCTCGAGGATCCGCTCCGGGGTGGGGGCGTCCACGGGCGGCGGGGCCTCACCCGGGTGCGGGGCGGGGTAGGCCTCGATCTTCCGGGAGCCCCGGAACACGATCCGTCCCTCGTTGGCGGACTGGAACGTGATCGCCTCGGCGCGGGCCTCGGTGATGTCCTTGACGTTGGCGCCGTGGTACCTGAAGAACTCGTTGAACGTCCACAGCGCGGAGTACGTCTTGCGCCGGCGGTTGTTCGCGGTGTTGCTCTCGTCGGGCCGCGTCGGGCCACCGGAGCTGCGCAGCTCCAGCAGGGAGTTGACGACGTTCTTCAGGCCGAGGGTGTTACGCAGGATGGTCTCTTCGCTCAGGCCCACCGTGGCGTTGGAGGTGCAGCCGTACGGACACGCCCACCAGCCGTCCCGGGCGCCCTGGGCGTACATGTGGCCCTCGATCATCTCCTGCGACTCGTCGAAGATTCCCTGCGCCACGTTCTGGTGCCGGGGCGGCAGCATCGGCAGGTCACCGGCGTTGGTGTTGCCGTACTCGTGGCCGTCGTAGCCGGCGATCGGCCGGTAGTCGCGGACCATCTCGGCGAGGGAGAGGGTCTCCGGCTGGCGGATCAGCGAGTGGTCCCGGTTCAGGTCCTGACCGGTGGAGTTGCCGCGGGTGTTGGCGGCCCGCCCGTCGCCGTTGAGCGTCGGCACGATCAGCATGGTGGTCTTCGACAGCAGGTCGAGGGTCCTGCTGTCCTTGGTGAAGGCCAACTGCCGGGCCATGATCAGGCAGGCCTCGCGGTCGCCCGGCTCGTTGCCGTGCACGTTGCAGTTGACCATCAGGGGGTTGGTCGCGGCCACGGCCTCCGGCGTCGCCGGCGGCTTGGGGTAGCCGATGACCAGCATGTTGATCGGCCGGTCCTGGACGGTGCGGCCGATCTCCACCACGCGAACGCGGTCGCTGGCGTTGTCGATCGCGGCGGTGTACGCGTACTCGTTGACGTCGCTGGTGTACTGCGCGCCCAGCGTGTCCTCCCACTGGGTGCGAAGGTTCTCACCCGGGACGGCCGGGTCGCCCCAGTGGGCCCTGGTGGTGCCGCTGACCGGCGCCGAGTAGGGCTGGGCCTCGGTGCCGAACCGGGCCCGGACCCGCCACTGGAAGCCGTTGCCCGGTACGAAGCCCGCGTCGGCGAAGGTCGGCGCGGTGTTGTTGACCTGGCGGTTCGGGCGCCAGACACCGACGATCACCGGCGTGCCGGGCGTGCCGTCCCCGGCCAGCGGGGTCCGCTCGATCTGGTAGTCGGTGGCCCCTTCTACCCGGGTCCACGCCAGCGTGGCGTACCCGTCGCCCTGCACGACCGTGAGGCCCTGCACCTGGTTCGGCTCCGCCTGCTGAAGGGCCGCGCTCGGCTGCCCGTGCGCCTGCCCGGGCACCGCCGTCGCCACGAGGGTGGCGGCGAGCAGGGCGGAGAACACACCGGCCGTTGTCCGTCTGTATCTCAAACCGATCTCCAAACAGGAGGGATGGCTGGGGTGCGCCCAGCACACCCGCACTCGGCCCACCGTTGGCCCACACCCTGCGTTTCTTGAGGATCAGCTGAGGTTTCCGACCCGTTCACCGACATCGGCGGGCGGTCGCGGACACCCGGGTCGCTCACCGGCCGCCGTCATCCCACGCGCAGCCGGTAGCCGACGCCCCGGACCGTCTCGACCAGGCCGGCGTCGTCGAGCTTGCCCCGCAGGGCCGCGACGTGCACGTCGAGGTTGTGCCGGGTCCCCCAGGTGGTCTGCCAGACGTCCAACTGCAGCCGGTCCCGGGGCACCACCGCGCCGGCCTGCCGGGCCAGCGCCACCAGCAGGTCGAACTCCTTGCGGGCCAGGCTGACCTCCCGGTCGCCCACCCAGACCCGCCGGGCGTCGACGTCGATGCGCAGCGTGCCGACCCGCAACTGGCTCGTGGTCCGGGCGCTGCGGACGGTACGCCGCATCACCGCCTCGATGCGGGCCTGCAACTCCACCATCGAGAACGGCTTGACGACGTAGTCGTCGGCGCCGGCCCGCAGGCCGGCCACCCGGTCGTACTCCTCGGCACGGGCACTGACCGCGATGATGGCGACGTCCTCGTCGGTCTGACGAAGCCGCCGGCACACCTCCAGGCCGTCCCGGTCGGGCAGGTTGAGGTCCAGCAGGACCAGGTCGACCGGGTCGGCCCGGATCGCTTCGGCGGCCGTCAGCGCCGGCACCACCTCGTATCCCCGGCGGCGCAGGGCCTTGGTGAGGGCAGACGCCACGCGTAGGTCGTCTTCCACCAGGAGAATCCGCACGTACATCCCCCTCGGACCTCGTCCCAGCCGGGTCCTGCGAGTCTGTCCGATGATCAACACCCTGACCAGTGCGGATGCAAGATCGTAACCGCGGCGCTCGGCCCGTGCGGCGGTGTGCGCCGGCGGTATCGGTCGGGTGGATCCGGTCATCCGCCGATCGGGTGGATTGGTGGCCGAACCCGCGGGGCAATACCCGCACGCGCGCCGCCCGGCCCCCGCCGTGTGGTGCGCTCATGGTGCGGTGCGCGCTCATGATCTTTGGCCGAAGGAGCGACATGCAGGTCTGGCCGGGTGAGCGGTATCCCCTGGGGGCCACCCACGACGGGATGGGCACCAACTTCGCGATCTTCTCCGAGGTGGCCGAGCGGGTCGAGCTGTGCCTGTTCGACGAGGGGGAGACCGGGGCGGAACGGCGCGTCGAGCTGCGCGAGGTCGACGCCTACGTCTGGCACGCGTACATCCCGGGTGTCGAGCCGGGGCAGCGGTACGGCTACCGCGTGCACGGGCCGTACGACCCCGCGAACGGGCTGCGCTGCAACCCGCACAAGCTGCTGCTCGACCCGTACGCCAAGGCGGTCGACGGCGACGTGCGGTGGGACCCGGCGGTCTACGACTACGAGCACGGCGACCCGGAGCGGATGAACACCGCCGACTCCGCGCCGTTCGTGCCGAAGTCGGTGGTGGTCAACCCGTACTTCGACTGGGGCAACGACAAGCCGCCGCGCACCCCGTACCACCACTCGGTGATCTACGAGGCGCACGTGCGCGGCCTGACCATGCGCCACCCCGACGTCCCCGAGGAGCTGCGCGGCACGTACGCCGGCCTGGCCTCCCCGCCGATGATCGAGCACCTGACGACGCTCGGGGTGACCGCCGTCGAGCTGATGCCCGTGCACCAGTTCGTGCACGACCACCGCCTCGCGGACCTGGGGCTGCGCAACTACTGGGGCTACAACACCATCGGCTTCTTCGCCCCGCACCACGGCTACTCCGCGTGGGGTCGCCTGGGCCAGCAGGTGCAGGAGTTCCGGGGCATGGTCAAGGCGCTGCACGCCGCCGGGATCGAGGTCATCCTCGACGTGGTCTACAACCACACCGCCGAGGGCAACCACCTCGGCCCGACGCTGAGCTTCAAGGGCGTCGACAACCCCAGCTACTACCGGCTGAGCGAGGAGGACCGACGCCACTACGTCGACTACACCGGCACCGGCAACAGCCTCAACGTGCGCAGCCCGCACTCGCTCCAGCTGATCATGGATTCGCTGCGCTACTGGGTGACCGAGATGCACGTCGACGGCTTCCGCTTCGACCTCGCCGCGACCCTGGCCCGCGAGTTCTACGAGGTCGACCGCCTCTCCACCTTCTTCGAGGTGGTGCAGCAGGACCCGGTGGTCAGCCAGGTCAAGCTGATCGCCGAGCCGTGGGACGTCGGCCCCGGCGGCTACCAGGTGGGCAACTTCCCGCCGGTGTGGACCGAGTGGAACGGCAAGTACCGCGACACCGTGCGCGACTTCTGGCGCGGCGAACCGGCCACCCTGGCCGAGTTCGCGTCCCGCATCTCCGGCTCCGCCGACCTCTACCAGGACGACGGGCGTCGACCGTTCCACAGCATCAACTTCGTCACCTGCCACGACGGGTTCACCCTCACCGACCTGGTGTCGTACGACGACAAGCACAACGAGGCCAACGGGGAGGAGAACCGGGACGGCGAGAGCCACAACCGGTCGTGGAACTGCGGGGTCGAGGGGGACACCGACGACCCGGCGGTGCTGGCCCTGCGGGCCCGGCAGCGGCGCAACTTCCTGACCACCCTGGTGCTCTCCCAGGGCGTGCCGATGATCGGCCACGGCGACGAGCTGGGCCGCACCCAGCGCGGCAACAACAACGCGTACTGCCAGGACAGCGAGCTGGCGTGGGTCGACTGGGAGCACGCCGACGCCGACCTGCTGGGGTTCACCCGCAAGCTGGTCGCCTTCCGCCGTCGCCACCAGGTGTTCCGCCGCCGCCGCTTCTTCACGGGCCTGCCGGTGCGTTCCCGGCTGGTCGACGAGCCCCTGCCGGACCTGGCCTGGTACACCCCCGACGGGCGGGAGATGACCGGCGAGGACTGGGGCAACGACTTCGGCCGCTCCGTCGCGCTCTTCGTCAACGGCGAGGGCATCCGCGAGCGCGGCCAGTACGGCCAGCGCCACCTGGACAGCTCCTTCCTGCTCTGCTTCAACGCCCACGACGCGCCGCTGGACTTCACCGTGCCCGGGCCCGAGTTCGGCCGACGCTGGGAGCTGGTGATCAGCACGGCGGAACCGGAACCGGAGAAGACCACCGTGGTCGAGGCGGGCGGCGTCCTCGGCGTGCCGGACCGGTGCGTGGTGGTGCTGGAGAGGACGACCTGACATGTCGACCGCCCCTCGACCGGCCGCGTCCCGGGTCGGCGCCACCTACCGGGTGCAGGTCCGCCCCGGCTTCGACCTGGACGCCACCGCCGGCCTCGCCGACTACCTCGCCGACCTGGGCGTCACCCACCTCTACAGCGCGCCCCTGCTGACCGCCACCCCCGGCTCCGCGCACGGCTACGACGTGGTCGACCACCGGGCGGTCAACCCGGAGCTGGGCGGCGAGGCGGGCCGGCGGCGGCTGCTGCGCGCCCTGCGGGCGGCCGGCCTCGGCCTGGTCGTGGACATCGTGCCCAACCACGCCGGGGTGGCCGTGCCCGCCGCCAACCCCGCCTGGTGGGACGTGCTGCGCCGGGGCCGCGAGTCGGCGTACGCCGGCTGGTTCGACATCGACTGGGACGCCGGCCGGCTGCTGCTGCCGGTGCTGGCCGACGCCCCGGACGCCCTCGACGACCTCAAGCTCGCCGACGGCGAGCTGCGCTACCACGAGCACCGCTTCCCGGTCGCCGACGGCACCGGCGCCGGCAGCGCCCGCGAGGTGCACGACCGGCAGCACTACGAGCTGGTCTCCTGGCGGCGCGGCGACGCCGAGCTGACGTACCGCCGGTTCTTCGCCGTCTCCGACCTCGCCGGGCTGCGGGTGGAGGACCCGGCGGTCTTCGCCGCCACCCACGAGCTGGTCCTGCGCTGGGCGGCAACCGGCGAGGTCGACGGCATCCGCGTCGACCACCCGGACGGGCTGCGCGACCCGGCCGGCTACCTGGCCCGGTTGCGCGCCGCCGCCCCCGCGGCGTGGCTGGTGGTGGAGAAGATCCTGGAGTACGGCGAGGAGCTGCCGGACTGGCCGGTGGACGGCACCACCGGCTACGACGCCCTCGCCGCCGTCTGCGGGCTCTTCGTCGATTCCGACGCGGAGGCCGACCTCACCGCCCTCGACACCCGGTTGACCGGCCGGCACACCTCCTGGGAGGACCTCACCCACGACACGAAGCTCGCCGCCGCCACCCGGCTGCTGTCGGCCGAGCTGACCCGGCTGGCCGCGCTCGCCCCCGACGTCGACCGCGAGGCGGCCCGCGCGGCGCTGGCCGAGCTGGCTGCCGCCTTCCCCGTCTACCGGGGCTATCCGCCCGAGGGTGCCCGGCACCTGGCCGCCGCCCGCGCCGAGGCCGGCCGCCGCCCCCCGACCTGGCCGGCGCGCTCGACGCGGTCACCCGCCGGCTGCGGGACCCGGACGACGAACTGGCGAGGCGCTTCCCGCAGTTCACCGGCGCGGTGATGGCCAAGGGCGTGGAGGACACCGCCTTCTACCGGTGGAGCCGCTTCGTCGCCCGCAACGAGGTCGGCGGCAGCCCCGCCCATTTCGGCACGCCGCCGGCGGAGTTCCACCGCTTCGCCGCCGCCCGGCAGGTGCGCTGGCCGGCGAGCATGACCACCCTCTCCACCCACGACACCAAGCGCTCGGAGGACGTCCGCGCCCGGCTCGCGGTGCTCAGCGAACTGCCGGGGCGCTGGGCCGACCTGGTCACGCGGTGGACGGCCCGCGCGCCGCTGCCCGACCCGGCCTTCGCGCACCTGCTCTGGCAGACCGCCGTCGGCGCCTGGCCGATCGGGCGGGAGCGGCTGCACGCGTACGCCGAGAAGGCCGCCCGGGAGGCGTCGGCCGCCACGAGCTGGGCCGACCCCGACCCCACCTTCGAGCGGGCCGTGCACGCCGTGGTCGACGCGATGTACGACGACCCGCGGCTGCGCGCCGAGCTGACCGCGTTCGCCGCCGAGATCACCCCCGCCGGCTGGTCCAACTCGCTGGGGCAGAAGCTGGTGCAGCTCGCCATGCCCGGGGTGCCGGACACCTACCAGGGCACCGAGCTGTGGGACAACTCCCTGGTCGACCCCGACAACCGCCGTCCGGTCGACTTCGCCGTACGCCGGCAGCTGCTCGCCGACCTCGACGGCGGCCCGCTTCCGCCGGTCGACGCCGGCGGGGCGGCGAAGCTGCTGGTGGTGTCGCGGACCCTGCGGCTGCGCCGGGACCGCCCGGAGCTGTTCACCGGCTACCGGCCGGTGCCCGCGCACGGGCGCGCCGGGCGGCACGTGGTGGCCTTCGACCGGGGCGGCGCGGTCGCGGTCGCCACCCGGCTGCCGCTCGGCCTGGCCCGCGCCGGCGGCTGGGACGACACGGTCCTGTCACTTCCCGTTCACGAGTTGACCGACCTGTTCACCGGCCGGGTCTACAGTGGCGGGGAGACCCGTCTGGCCGACCTGCTGGCCACCTACCCCGTCGCGCTGCTGGCTCCCACCCCCGAGTCCGTGGAGGCTGCCTGATGACCGAATTCGCGGTGTGGGCGCCGCAGGCCGCCCGGGTCCGGCTGCGCCTGCCCGGCGTCGCCGACCACGAGATGCGTTCCGGTCCCGGCGGCTGGTGGCGGGTCGAGGTGCCCGCCACCGGCCCCGGCACCGACTACGCCTTCCTCCTCGACGACGACGAGCGGGCGCTGCCCGACCCCCGGTCGGCCTGGCAGCCGGCGGGGGTGCACGGGCCGAGCCGGCTCTACGACCACGCGGCGTTCGAGTGGACCGACCACGCCTGGACCGGGCGGCAACTGCCCGGCAGCGTCCTCTACGAGCTGCACGTCGGCACCTTCACCCCGGAGGGCACCTTCGACGCCGCCATCGGCCGTCTCGACCACCTGGTCGACCTCGGCGTCGACATGATCGAGCTGCTCCCGGTCAACGCCTTCAACGGCGAGCACAACTGGGGCTACGACGGCGTCTGCTGGTATGCCCCGCACCAGCCCTACGGCGGGCCGGACGGCCTGAAACGGCTGGTCGACGCCGCCCACGCCAAGGGGCTGGGGGTGATCCTCGACGTCGTCTACAACCATTTCGGGCCCTCCGGGGCCTACGCGCCGATGTTCGCGCCGTACCTCACCGAGCAGAGCAACACCTGGGGCCGCACGGTCAACCTCGACGGCCCGCACTCCGACGGCGTCCGCCGCTACATCCTCGACAGCGTGCTGATGTGGCTGCGTGACTACCACGTCGACGGGCTGCGGCTCGACGCCGTGCACGCCATGCCCGACTCGCGCGCCACCCACCTGCTGGAGGAGGTGGCCGTGGAGGTGGAGTCGCTGGCCACCCACCTCGGCCGGCCGCTGTCGCTGATCGCCGAGTCCGACATCAACGACCCGCGGCTCATCACCCCACGGGAGGCCGGCGGCTACGGCCTGCACGCCCAGTGGAACGACGACGCCCACCACGCTCTGCACACCCTGCTCACGGGCGAGCGGCAGGGCTACTACGGCGACTTCGGCTCCCTGGAATGCCTCACCGACGTGCTCACCGGCGGCTTCTTCCACACCAGCACCTGGTCCAGCTTCCGCAACCGCCAGCACGGGCGGCCGGTGGACCGGCAGCGTACCCTTGGGCACCGGTTCGTGGCGTACCTGCAGAACCACGACCAGATCGGCAACCGGGCCACCGGCGACCGGATCTCCGCCACGCTCTCCCCGGGGCTGCTGCGGGTGGGCGCGACGCTGCTGTTCACCGCGCCCTTCACGCCGATGCTGTTCATGGGGGAGGAGTGGGCGGCCAGCACCCCGTGGCAGTTCTTCACCAGCCACCCGGAGCCGGAGCTGGCGACGGCGGTGGCGACGGGCCGGAAGCGGGAGTTCGCCGCGCACGGCTGGCCGGAGGGGGACGTCCCGGACCCGCAGGACCCGCAGACGTTCGTCCGCTCCCGCCTCGACTGGGCCGAGCTGGACAAGCCCGAACACCGCGAGATGTACGACTTCCACCGGCGGCTCATCGCGCTGCGCAAGAGCCGCCCCGACCTGTCCGACCCGCGGCTGAACCGGGTGGAGGCGCGCCACGGCGACCACTTCCTGGTGATGCGCCGGGGGGAGACGCTGGTGGTGGCGAACCTGGCCGCGAAGCCGCAGCGGGTCACGCTGCCGGGGGTGGCGCGGCGGGTGCTGCTGGCCACGGGGGAGGGGGTCACGGTGATGCGGGACCGGATCGAACTGCCGGCCGAGACGGCGGCGGTCGTGGCGCTCTGACCTCCGGGATTTTGAGACGTCACATGGTTCAGCTCCACCACCCGCCCGACCATCTGCTGACCGCCCGCATCGAAACTGTCATGTCAATGCTTGCCCGCTACCAGGTCATCGCTTGAGCGACCCCATTTCAAGTCGCACCGTCAGCACCAGGGCATGCACAGGCGTCGCCCCGACGCTGGAGAGCATGGCGGGGACGACCGCTGTTGATCATTCCTGCGGTTGTGAGGCAGCACCGCCGTCGACGAGGTACACCGGGGTGCGCCGGGCTCGGGCGCGTATCGCCGCGTGGGCTCGCGGAGCGACATTGTCCGGGAGCCGCTGCTCAGCATCCTGCGGCGAGAAGAAGGCGATGTCCTCAAGCTCCTGCTCAGGCAGGGTGATGCCCTCAAGACTGGAGACCGTACCGCAGTCGAAGGTGAAGTGGATCAGGGCGCGTGGCCGCTGCCCGGCGGGAGGTGCCCAGTCCACGACGAGCAGGTCGCCCACCACCACAGCAGTACCCAGCTCTTCGCGGATCTCGCGCGCGCAGGCATCATGCGGATATTCGCCCTCGTCCACGTAACCACCTGGGAAGGCCCAGTGGTCGTGGTAGGTGGGCTTGACGAGCAGTACGTTTCCAGCCCGGTCGGTGATGAAGGCGGCTGCGGCGGCGTAGAAGGCGGGAAGGTTGGCGTACCAGGTAGCGGGCTCGGTCCAGGTCACCTCGGTGACGCTAGCCGACACTGTCTCGATGGGACCTTGTGTTACCTGGGCACTGTCGGAACTGCGAGAGTCAGCAGGAGTTCGTTGATCTCAGGCACGGCTTGATGAGGGCGCAGAGCGGCGGCAAGCTCGCGAACGCGATGTGTCACGCGGGCGGAGTGGACGGTTGTTGCGTGGTGCGTCAGCTCCCGGCCCCGGTCGTAGGCAGCCTCGATGTCTCCAGCGCGAGCATGGGTCGTGGCGATGAGGGCGGTGTGCAGGGCACGCGTCCGGATGTTCTGGTTGGCGACGGTGAGCGCGTCAGGTGCGTGTTTCAGGGCCTGTCGGTATAGGCCCAGGTCGCTGAGGCACTTGACCGCAGCGCCGGCGAGGTGGGCCGGGCTGAAGTAGCTGACCCAGCGCGGATCGCCGTCGGGGTCCGTACGATCGACGGCTCGCTCGGCCATGGCGAGGGCGTTCTGGCACGCACGTCTTTCGCCTGACGTGCCGTACGCGCTGGCGGCGGTCGTGTACAGCCGCGAGCGGACGGCGGCGGGGGCACGGCCTGCTCCGTCGATGGCAGCTTCGGCGAGCCGGACGGCGTCGTGGGCGTGCCCGAGGTAGATGGCCTGGGTGGCGAGGTTGGCCAGCAGGTGGGCGCCGTACAGGCGGTCGTCGGCGGCCTTGGCGAGCCGTAGCGCGATGGTCAGATGATGTTGGGCGATGCCGTGGTCGCCTGCGTCGTAGGACATGAAGGCGAGCTGGCCGGAAAGCGTCGCGGTCGCGCGCATGAGGTCCCGTCCGACGGCGTCGGTGTAGCTGCCTCGCAGCATCGGGACGACCTGGCGCACGAGGAGGTCGACCATGAGCGCCCGGGTGCGTGGGGAGCCACCGCCGTGGCGTCGGTCGAGGTCGGTGAAATGGTCGGCGAGGGCGTACAGGGATTGGATGTCTGCACTCGTCACCAGTTGCCGGCCGCTGCACGCGACCGCCCGGTCGGGCAAGTCGTACCGCCAGGCGAGCGCGGTTTGGAGGGCGTCGCCACTCTGGAATGTCCCGCCAGGCGCTGAGCCGAGCTGCCTGGCGAGCGTCGCCCAGAGTCTTTCGGCAGCATCGATAGCCTGACCCGCGGACGTGGGGTAGCCAGCATTCGCGGTGACACCGCGTGCCGTGAACCCGAGTTCGGTGACGGCAACGGGGCGACCGAGTTTGCGGGCGAACGTGTCGGCCATGGTGGCTTGGACGTGGTCGACCGGCCGGCGTCCGCGTAGCCACCAGTAGACGCTGGCGGCGTCGTAGCGCCATGTGCCGTGGACACGACCGGCGTGGTTGAGCTGGCGAGCGAAGGCGGCGTGGGCGTTGCCGTACCCGGCGGTGCGAAGCAGTGCTTCGAACGCCACATTCGTGACCGGCCGCGCCATGGATATGCCTCCAGGTGTCGAGTGGCTACCAGCAGTGACGAGCCTATGGGCTGCTGCGGCGCTGTGGGTTCCTCGCGCAACCCGGCGCAACATGGCACCGAGGGCTACGCAACGGCACGCATCGCCTGCCATCTGGTCTGTCGACCAGCAGTCGACTTCGCTGGCCTCACGGCGCAATGGGGCGGCGATAGGAAGTGCTTCCGAGACCTACCGTCGCGCCCCCGGTCGATGGAGGTGCGGATGCAGAACGACGAGCCAGCGATGAGTCGGGGCGAGCAGGTCGAGGCGGCCGAGCGGGAGGCTGCCAAGAAACGGCTGCTCGCCCAGGCCGAGGCGGAGCGCGTACCGGTGGAGGAGACCACCCGGGCGGTCCCGGACCGGCGGTGGCGGCGTGACCAGCGGTGACGAGCCGATCGGTCGTCGGGTGGCACGCTGGCGGGTGCGGCGGCGGATGACCCAGCAGATGCTCGCGGACCGCCTCGGCAGGTCCAAGAGTTGGATGGACAAGGTCGAGCGGGGCGTCCGCACCCTGGACCGGTATCCGGTCATCCAGGAGATCGCCGCGGTGCTGCGGGTCGACCCGCTGGTGTTGCTCGGCGAGGACCGTCCGCCGCCGTCGGCGGATGCCGGCCCGCCGGATGGGGTGGACGGCATCCGGGCCGCCCTCGCCCGATATGACCGCGAACCCGGTCGTCCGGTGCCGGCAGGCGAGGTCGAGCGGCATCTGGAGCACGCCTGGCTGACGTACCAGCACGCGCACTACGCCCAGGTGGTGCGGCTGCTGCCGGGGCTGCTCGACGCCGCCCAGGGCTTGCGCGCGCACGCGCCGGAGCTGCTGGTGCAGGCTTACCGGATCACCTCGTCGGTGCTGGTGAAGCTCGGCGAGGCCGACCTCGGGTGGCTGGCCGCCGACCGGGCGGTGGCCGTGGCGGGCGGTGACCCGGTGCTGGCGGCGTCGGCAGTCGTGTCGATCGGGCAGGCGCTGCGCGCGCTGGGCCGGGACCGGTTGGCGCTGGCGGCGGCGGTCGCCGCCGCGCGCCGCGTCGTACCGACGCCGGAGACGTCGATGGTCCACGGGGCCCTGCTGATTCAGGCCGCTCTGGCTGCCGCCGGCTGCGGCGACACCCGCCGGGTCGGGGAGTTGACCGCCCGGGCCGCCGACATCGCCGCCCGGGTCGGGGCCGGTGACGACCCGTACCGGACCAGCTTCGGGCCGGTCGCGGTCGAGTTGGCCCGGGTGGTCGCGGCGGTCGAGTCGGGGGACGCCGGGGAGGCGGTGCGCCGGCACGAGCAGGCGATCCGGCGGGAGGGGTGGCGGCGGCTGCCGGCCGAGTACCGGGCCGCGTACCTGCTGGACGCCGCGCGCGGGTACCTCCAGATCGGTGACCTGCGCGGGGCGGGGCGGATGCTGGTCGAGGCGGACGGCGTCGCGCCCGCCGAGGTCCGGGCCCGGCCTCTGGCGCGTACGGTGATCGCCGAACTTGCCCGGGGTCGCCCGGCGCCGGCCGGCGTGGCGCGCCTGGCGACGCTGGTCGGCCTGACCCGCTGACCGGATAGGCCGGTACGTTGTGCGGCCGTCGCCGGTTCGCGGGCGGAGTCTACCGGTTGCGGGAATCGCAATTCCCATTTCTCGACAACCGCGGGCGTCCTCAGACGGGGAGCGCGGGTTCGTGGGCGCTGGGAGTTGCGCGGCCAATAGCGACTTCTGTTCGAACTGTGCACGGTTTGTCTGCCGGTCGCGCTGTTGGCGTTCCCGGTCGCCAAAGAGTCAGTGTCAATTACCTGCCATTCCATTATCTTGTGATCAATGTAAATCAGTCGATACGTTTCCCTGGCCCGAATGGAGCACCCAGGACAAGGGGGAACACTTGAAAACAACCCTACGCTGGTCCGCGACGGCCAGCCTGGCGCTCGCGCTGGTCGTGACCGCCCCGGCGGTCGCCGAGGCGAAGCCGACCACAGTCGAGAGGAACGGCAACACCACCACCACCGCCCGCACCAGTGACGGTCGTGCGATCACCAACGCGGCGATCGCCAAGGAGGTCGCCGCGTTCTGGACGCCGGAGCGGATGGCGAGCGCCGTCGACCTGGACATCGCGAAGCGCCCAGGCACCACCGAGTCGACCAACCGGGCGCCGAAGCCCGACGGACCGGCGGGCACGGTCGCGCCCCTGGCGCCGAGCGTCGCCAGCGGCGACGACGTCGGCATCCAGCTCAACGAATCAGCCGTCGTCGGCAAGGTCTACTTCACCATGCCCGGCGGCGGTACCGCCTCCTGCTCGGCGAGCGCCGTCGCCAGCGGCAAGCGCCGGCTGGTCATGACCGCCGGTCACTGCGTGCACCAGGGCAGCGGCGGGCAGTGGTACAGCAACTGGCAGTTCGTGCCGCGGTACCGCGACGGTGTGCGGCCGTTCGGCACGTTCGTGGCGTACCAGCTCACGGCCCGCACCGCGTGGATCAACAACAGCAGCTACGACGAGGACATGGGCATCGCCATCATGCACAACGGCGGTAACTGGGGCCTGAAGGTGGTCGACACGGTCGGTGGCCACGGTCTGCGCTGGAACTGGGGCTACAACATCTCCCTGATGACCGCCCTCGGCTACCCGTCGAACCTCGGCGGTGGGGAGAGCCAGTACTACTGCCAGAGTGGCACGTGGTACGCCGGCGGCCAGCAGATCCGGATGTGGTGCAACATGACCTACGGCTCCAGCGGCGGCCCTTGGCTGCAGGAATACAACGACCAGAACGGCCTCGGATACGTCAACAGCGTCGTGAGCCACGGCGACAATCCGGGCAACGGGCAATTCGACGGTCCATACTTCGACAATGACATCAAGAGCCTCTACGACTTCGCGGAAGGTCTTTCCCCGGCGTAAGGAAACATGACCGGCAGAGCCCCGGCCGACGGCCGGGGCTCTGCGCGTGTGCTCCGGTCCCGTAGCCGGTTTCGGGGCACCGCCCTCGGTGGCATGGGGCGGAGGCGCCGACACTTGCACCGGTCCGAAACGGAGATCAGGATCTGCGGCATGGAGTTCTTCTGCTACCACCGCGACCGGCGTGATTCCCTGGCACTGCGCACCGAGTTGCTGGAAGAACACTGGTCCTACATGGACCGGTACGCGGCGGAGATGATCGCCCGCGGCCCGACCTTCGCCCCCGACGGGGAAACGCCGACCGGCAGCGTGCACATCGTCGACCTGCCCGATGCCGCCGCCGCCCGGGCATTCGCCTTCGACGAGCCCAACTACCAGGCCGGTGCGTACCGGGACGTGCTGCTGCGCCGCTGGCACAACACGCTGGGGCGCACCATGTGGGACTTTCCCGGTGGCCGGACCGGTGGGAACCGGTACCTGGTGCTCGGCCTCGGCGCGGGGCGGGCCGCCGACCGGGACCTGCCGCCCGACCGGGACGACCTGATCGCGTACGGGCCGCTGCTGTCCGACGACGGCGCCACCTGGCTGGGCACGGCGGTGCTGGTCGGGGCGGCGGACCCGGACGAGGCGCGCGCCGTGCTGACCCCGGACCGGTACGCCGAGATCGAGGTGCACGACTGGAGGTTTGGCGGACGTCCGTCCTGATCCAGAGGCGGCGACTTGTCACCGCCCCCGGCTATCCTGCGCCCGCGCCCCGGGACGGTCCCGGCGGCGGGTACCGGGTGGCGGGACGGCCGCCCCGCTGGGAGGGTCGCGTGGCAACCGAGGAGGCCGGTGTCGAGGCGTGCCGGGTCGCCGCACGGCAGGTGGCGGAGGGGACGGGCGCGGCGCGCGAGGAAGCCCTGCGGCGGCTGGCCGACCTCGGCGCGACCGACCCGACGCTGCGCCAGGACGTGGCTGACGCGATCTGCGCCTGGCTGCGTACGCCCGGCGCCGACGGCGGGGACGCCCACGCGCGGCGGGCGGCGCTGCGGGTGCTGGCCGGGCTGCTGCGCCCGGCCGGGGCGGGCGACGCGACGCCGCTCGCCGTGGACCTGTCCGGGGCGTCCCTGATGGACGCGGACCTCGGCGGCTGCGAGCTGGCCGGGGCACGGTTCGCCGACACGCGGTTCCTCGGTACGACCTCGTTCGCCGGCGCCCGGTTCACCGGCGACGCGGACTTCACCCGCGCGCTCTTCCACGGCGAGGCCCGGTTCGACGGGGCGGTGTTCGCCGCCGACGCGGCGTTCGGGCGTGCCCGGTTCCGGGGACCGGCCGGCTTCGACCGGGTGGACTTCGCCGGCATGGCGTGGTTCGGGCGGGGCGAGGACGAGCTGTGGGAGGACGATCCGGCCTGGGACGCGATCGAGGACGTCCGACCCGCGCCGTGGAACGAGCCGAACGAGGACGACCCGGGCTGGCCCGTCGCGGTGCTGATGGGGGACTACCAGAGCTGGGAGGAAGGCGGGGACGGCGCCCGCTTCGCCGGGACCGCGTCGTTCCGGCAGGCCCGCTTCGGTGGCCCGGCCTGGTTCTGCAAGGCCCGGTTCGGTGGGGAGGCGACGTTCCGGGACGCCCGGTTCGGCGCGGCGGTGCGACTCGACCAGCCCGCGGTGGACCTCGGCGGCGCACAGTGGGCCGGCGCGGCCGGCGAGGCGGTGGGCTGGCCCCTCGGCTGGACGTCCCGTCCGGGGCCGGACGGCACGGGCGTGCTGGTGCCGGACGAATCCGTGTCGCCCTACGCGCGGCAACTCGGCGACGGCGACCCCGCCGTCCGCCGCGCCGGGCTGCGCGCCCTCGGCGAGCTGGGCGACGCGCGACCGGAGCTGCGCCAACGGGTGGTCGACACCGTCTGCGGATACCTGCGCGGGCCGCTGCCGTTCGACGTACGCGGCGACCTGGGCCCCGCCGAGGCCGGGGAGACGGCACTGCGACGCGACGCGCAGCGGCTGCTCGCCGAGCGGCTGCGCCCGGTGGCCGCCACCCCCGACGGGCCGACGCACTGGCCGGGCATGACCCTGTCGCTGTGTGGCGCGACGCTGCTCGACCTCGACCTGCACGGCTGCCACGCGGGGTACGCGGACTTCACCGCCGCCCAGTTCCACGGCGCCACCCGGTTCGACGACAGCACGTTCGACGCTGCCGCCTTCCGGCTGGGCGGGTCCGAGGGGCGCGCGTCGTTCCACGGCGAGGCCACCTTCGCCGGGGCGCGGCTGGACCGGTGGCGCGGGGTCCGGGAGGTGCTCGACGGCGTCGTGTTCCACGCCGGCGTCGTCGTCGACCCTGCCGAGGGTCGGGCACCGGCGGGACAGGGCTGAACGGGCGCGGCAGGTCCGCCCCGCGCCCTTGATCGGAGGCCGCGCATCCGGCGGGGCGGGGTGGGCCGTCGGCCGTCAGGGCGAGGGCCGGCGAAAGGCCGGGGCGCCACCGGCGCCCACGGCATGGCGCGGCCGGGATCGATCTGTGCCGGCCGCCGGGGACCGGGGCGGCGCCGCCCCGGTCCCCGGCCCGGGTCGGTCAGGACCAGGGGGCCGTCGGATACCAGGGGATGATCTCGCGGCGGGCGAGGATCCGCACGTCCCAGTAGAGGAACGTGAAGGCGCCGGCCACGATGAACGCGACCGCGGTCAGGGTCGCCAGTCGGGTCGGCCGGGCGCTGAACCAGCGTTGCAGGCGGGAACCGGCGAGCCAGGCCAGCAGCAGGAACAGCACCGCCATGATGACGATGTTGCCGATCGACTGGAGGGTGAACGCCGCGGCCCCGTAGAGCGGGTTGCCGCTCTCGGCGGCGTCGCGGAACATCTGTCGGAACAGCGCGAACGGCCGGCCGATGAGGAAGCCGGCGATCAGCACGCCCATGAAGACCATCGGCACGTTGGGATGCCGCCGGGCGATCCGGGCGAACGGATCCGGCACCACGCCGAGTGCGGCCAGGCCGAGGTAGATCATGATGAGCCCGATCAGGCCGAAGACCACCATCGACTGGATGCTCCGCGGCGACAGGCTGCCGGGGCTGTTGCTGGCGGTGGAGAACTGCGGCATCGACGTTCCGACGAAGCCCACGATCGCGCCGTACGTGGCCGACACCGCGACCATGCCGACCGACATCCAGCCCAGTGGCTTCAGCGGCTGCACGAACCTGCTGAGCCTGCTGCCGGTGGTGCCGGTCAGCGGGGCCAGGGCGCCGAACGCGGCGATGTTGCAGGCGGTGAACGTGCCGGCGATCCCGGAGACGAAGGCGAACAGCACGCCGGCCGCGACGCCCTGGATGGGGGTCTCCTTGGCGTCGTGGCCGAGCAGGGTGTTGGCGACGTTGTCGCCGATGGTCCGGTCGACGAACTCCGCCGACCAGATCACGGTCAGCAGGAAGCCGCCGAGGACGCTGAGCAGGATGATCAGCCCGCGCCGCCGGGGGAAGTGCCCGGTGACGAACGCGGACGTGCCGGTCTGCGCGGTGTCGGGCCGGATCCGGACGGGTACGTCGGGTTGCTGGGGGGACCGCTGGGTCTGCGTCACGTGCGCTCCTCAGGGTGGGGGGTGGAACCCGGGCGCGACCGCCGACGGTGGCGACGCCGCCCGCGACCGGCGAACGGGGGCCACCGGTCGGCCTGGACGCACCCGCCCGACCCCTCCTACCAGCAACGAATCGTGCGGGATCGATGTCCGCGTCTCATCATGGGGCGCTTCCGGTCCCCGGGGTTCTTCCGCCCTGCGCAATCGCGCTGGGTGATCGACCTGTGCCCCAAAGTGCCCGCGCTGATCCCGCCGGTCGCCCCGCCTGCCCTGGTCAGGGCAGCGGCCACTCGTGGACCGGCCGGTTGCTGTGCATCAGCGTCACGTAGTGCCGCACCACCTCGCGCAGCGCCTCCGGCCGGTCGAGGTGGTCGGTGGACTCCAGCCGGTGCAGGGTCTCCACCTGCCAGCTCGCGCCGTTGCGCCCCGTCAGGCAGCGCTGCTCGATGATGCCGAGCAGCCGGTCGCGCTCGCCCGGGTCCAGGCCCCACCGGTCCAGCCCGTGGTGGGCCAGCGGCAGCAGCCGCCGCAGCACCAGCTCGGTGACCGGGAGGTAGCCCAGGCCGGGCCAGAAGACCTGGGCGTCGATGCCGTGGCGGGCGCAGCTGGTGAAGTTCTCCTCGGCGGCGCTGAAGGACATCTGCGACCACAGTGGCCGGTCGGCCTCGGCGAGCGCCCGGACCAGGCCGAAGTAGAAGGCGCCGTTGGCGATGGTGTCGAGGACGGTCGGCCCGGCCGGCAGCACCCGGTTCTCCACCCGCAGGTGCGGGCGACCCTTGAGCACGTCGTAGACGGGCCGGTTCCACCGGTAGACGGTGCCGTTGTGCAGGCGCAGTTCGGCGAGCTTGGGCACGCCGCCGGCGGCGAGGGCCTCGGCCGGGTCCTCCGGGTCGCAGACCGGCAGCAGCGCCGGGAAGTAGCGGACGTTCTCCTCGAACAGGTCGAACACGGTGGTGATCCAGCGTTCCCCGAACCAGACCCGGGGGCGTACGCCCTGCGCCTTGATCTCCTCGGCGCGGGTGTCCGTGGCCTGCTGGAACAGCGGGATGCGCGTCTCCCGCCACAGCTCGCGGCCGAAGAACAGCGGCGCGTTGGCGCCGAGCGCCACCTGGATGCCGGCGATCGCCTGGGCGGCGTTCCAGTAGTCGGCGAACTGGGCGGGGCTGACCTGGAGGTGGAACTGGGTGCTGGTGCAGGCCGCCTCCGGGGTGATCGTGTCGGCGGTGACGGCGAGCCGCTCCACCCCGTTGATCGCGATCCGCAGGTCCTCGCCCCGGGCGGCGAAGATCTGCTCGTTGAGCAGCTCGTAGCGGGGGTTGGCCGACAGCGTCTCCGCGGTCAGGTGCTCGGGTCGCAGCGTCGGCAGGATGCCGATCATGACCATGTGGGCGCCGATCGCGCGGGCCTTCTGCTCGGCGGCGTTCAGGCTGGCCCGCACGTGCTCCTCGAACTCGGCGGTGCCGGTGCCGGTCAGCCGGCGGGGCGCCACGTTGATCTCCACGTTGAACTGGCCCAGCTCGGTCTGGAAGCTCGGGTCGGCGACGGCGGCCAGCACGTCGGCGTTGCGCATGGCGGGCATCGAGTCCCCGTCGACCAGGTTGAGTTCGATCTCCAACCCGGTCATCGGCCGGTCGACGTCGAACCGCGACTCGCGCAGCATCTCGGCGAACACGTCGAGGCAGCGGCGCACCTTCTCCCGGTAGCGGGCCCGATCCTCGCGACTGAAGGTCCGCACGCCGACTTCCTCGCCCATGGTCACCACCCTGTCACCGCTGGTCCCCTAAACCTCGCACGCCACGTCGGGGCCGGGGAAGACCTGAGGACCTCTTCTCTACCCAGCGGGGCTCCCGGTGATCCCCGTCGCCCGCGTCCCGGTCCCGCCCGGGCGCGACCGGGGTCACCGATAGCATGGCCGGCGGCGAGAGATGGAGATGCTGATGCGCGAGAAGGTGACCCGGTTGTTCGTGGTGGCGGCGATCGCCGAGGCGATCTCCTGGGCCGCCCTGCTGGCCGGCATGGCGGTGAAGTACGGCCCGCCCGCCAACGAGCTGGGCGTGCAGATCTTCGGGCCGATCCACGGCGGCCTGTTCATCGCGTACGGCGTGCTGGTGCTCGCGGTGGCCCGCCTGCGCCGGTGGAGCCTGCTGGCGACCGGGGTGGCCCTGGCCTGTGCCGTGCCGCCCTTCGCCACGCTCGCCTTCGAGCGTTGGGCGCGGCGGCGCGGCATGCTCGACACCGCCCGCGAGCCCGCCCGCGAGCCCGCCCCGGTCGGCTGACCCGCCCGACCCGGGCGGCTACCCGGCGAGGAAGGCGGACAGCTCGGCGGCGAGCTGTCCCGGTGCCTCCTCGGCCATGTGGTGGCCCGACTCGACCGGTGCGGCCCGTACGTCGTCGGCCCACTCCCGCCAGATCGCGGCGGGGTCGCCGTAGAGGTCCACCATGTCGTCCCGCGTGGACCACAGGAAGAGCACCGGGCAGGTGATCCGCCGGCCGGCGGCACGGTCGGCGTCGTCGGCTGCCCGGTCCGGGCCGAGGCCCGCCCGGTAGTCCTCGCACATGGCGTGCACGGTCGCCGGGTCGTGGATGGCCCGGTGGTAGTCGGCGTACGCCTCCTCGCCCATCTCGGCGGGGGAGCCGCCGTACCAGGCGTCCGGGTCGGCGTTGATCACCTGCTCGGCGGGCTTGTCGAGCTGGCCCAGGAAGAACCAGTGCCACCACCGGGCGGCGAACCGGGCGTCGGCGCGGGCCAGGGCCGCCCCGATCGGCACCCCGTCGAGCACCCCGAGGCGGCTGACCCGGTCGGGGTGGTCCAGCGCGGTGCGCATCGCCACGTAGCAGCCCCGGTCGTGCCCCACCACGGCCGCGCGGTCGTGGCCGAGGGCGTCGAGCAGCGCCACGACGTCGCCCGCCATCGCCCGCTTCGAGTACGGCGTGTGGTCGGGGGTGCTCGGCGGCGTCGACGAGCCACCGTAGCCGCGCAGGTCCGGGCAGATGACCGTGTGCCGCCCGGCGAGCAGCGGCGCCACCCGGTGCCAGGTGGCGTGGGTGCGGGGATGGCCGTGCAGCAGCACCACCGGCGACCCGGACCCGCCGTGGCGTACGCGCAGGCGTACCGGCCCGAGGTCGATCTCGTCGAGCGTGAATCCGGCGAACATGGCGCCTGCGGTGCCCGGGCGCGCGGGGCGCGAAACGTCGGATCAGCGCCGGGCGCGCGAGCCAGGCCGGTGCCGGGTGCGAGATGTCGGGTCAGCGCCGGGCGCGCGACTCAGGTGAGCGCGGCCCAGGCGAGCAGGGCGGCGACCAGCAGCCCGCCCAGTGCCGCCTGGAGCAGCAGCGGCGGCCCGAGGTGCGACCACAGCGTGGCGGTGCGCGGGGTGAGCAGCTGCCCGGTCGTCAGGTTGACGATCCGCTCGATCTTCGGCGGCAGGTCGGGGTCGCCCTGCCGGCGCAGCGTGAGCTGCACGTGGTCGGCGGGGTGCAGGGCGCTCTGCGGCAGGTGCCCGTGCAGCTCGACCTCGCAGAGCTGCCCGGCGGAGTCGCGCAGCCGCACCGGGGTGACCAGGAATTCCGGGCCCTTCTTCAGGTCCTTGAACCGCCGCCGGGCCGCCGCGCCGGAGCCGGCGGAGAACAGGGACCGGACCACCGCCGCCAGCAGCCCGGCCACCCCGGCCGCCGCGAGCACCGCGACCAGCACCGGCTGGCCGACCCGCACCTCGCGCGGGTAGCCGTCGAGCAGGCGGACGATTCGGCCGGTGACGATCCGGTCGGTGGGGTGGACGATCCGCCGGATATGGAGGTCGCTGTCCATGGTCACCACCCAGAGTCCGGTTGCGTTCACCGATGGTATCGGCCATCCGGCCTGAACGACGTGAATGAATCCTGGTCACGCGCTCACGGCGGCCAGGTGACAACCGGACCGGCGCGGGTAAGCGGGGGGCCGAGCTGGAAAGGGGTCGAGCATGCAGCTGTCCTTCCTGCGCCCGCTCTACGACCGGCCGGGGCCGTGGGTCTCGGTGTACCTGGACGCCTCCGCCAACACCCAGGACGCCCACCCGGCGCTCGATCTGCGGTGGCGGGCCCTGCGCAACCAACTCCAGGAACAGCGCGCCGACGTGGACACGATCGACGCGGTCGAACGGGTCGTCCGCGGGCACGACCCGATGCCGGGGGACTACGGCCTGGCGGTCTTCGGCACCCGGGGCCGGGTGGTGCTGTCGGAGTACCTCTCCGCCCCGCCGCTGCGGGACCTCGCCGCGTTCACCCCCCTGCCGCACGTGATGCCGCTGCTGGCGCAGCGCGGCGAGCAGGTGGCGTGGGTGCGGGTGCTGGCCGACCGGACCGGGGCCGACGCCATGGCGATCAGCGCCGGCGGCGTGCCGCGCCGCGCCCACGTGACCGGCCGGGAGGACTTCCAGTTGCGCCGGGTGAAGCCCGGCGGCTGGTCCCAGTCGCGGTACCAGCGCGCCGCCATGGAGGCCTGGCACCACAACGCCGGCGACGTCACCGCGGCGACGGTGGAGCTGGCCGAGAAGGTCGGCGCGGACGTGGTGGTGGTCGCCGGCGACGTGCGGGCCACCGGCGTGATCGCCGCCCAGATGCCGCAACGCTGGCAGGACGTCGTGGTCCGCACCGACGCCGGCTCCCGGGCCGGCGGCGCCGACCAGACGCTCCTGGACGACCTCACCGTGCAGACCATCGCCGAGGTGGCCGACCAGCGGATCACCGCCGCGCTGGACCGGTTCGGCATGCAGGAGGACGTCGGTGCCGGGCTGGAGGCGGTGGTCTCCGCGCTGCAACGCAACCAGGTCGACACCATGCTCATCGTCGACGACCCGTCGGCGACCGGGGAGCTGTGGATCGGGCCGGATCCGACGGCGATCGCCACCGACCCGCGGCAGCTCGCCGACATGTCGGTGCGCGACCCGGAGAAGGTCCGTGCCGACGCCGCGCTCGTGCGCGCCCTGGTCGGCACCGAGGCCGAGCTGACCGTGCTCGGCCCGGACGAGGCGCCGGAGCTGGCCGACGGCGTCGGGGCGGTGCTGCGGTACGTCGACGCCGCCACGCCGGGGCGTGGCAATGCCTGAGCGGACGGTGGCCGACCTGGTGGTCGAGCGGCTCCGCGCCTGGCGGGTGCCACGGGCCTTCGGCTACCCCGGGGAGGCCATCGCCCCCGTGGTCGAGGCGCTCGACGCCTCGGGCGGGGACCCGGCGTTCGTCCCCGCCCGGCACGAGGAGACCGCCTCCTACATGGCCACCGGGCACGCCAAGTTCACCGGCGGGATCGGGGTCTGCCTGGCCACCCAGGGGCCGAGCGCCGTCCAACTGCTCAACGGGCTCTACGACGCCAAGCTGGACAGCAAGCCGGTGGTGGCCATCGTCGGGGAGGACGTCTCCGGCCCGCTCGGCGGCGCCCACCAGGAGATCGGGCTGAGCCGGCTGTTCGGCGACGTGTGCAACCAGTTCGTCCGGTACGGCCGCACCCCCGCCGGGGTGCCGGCCCTGCTCGACCAGGCGTTCCGCACCGCCGCGGCCACCCGCAGCCCGGTCTGCGTGGTGCTGCCGCGCCAGTTGCAGGAGATCGCGGTGCCCGACCTGCAACCCCAGGCGGCGGGCGTGCTCGCGGCGACGCCCGGGGAGCCGCTGGCCCGGGTGCTACCGCACGACGTCGACCTGGAGGCGGCCGCCCAACTGCTCGCCAACGGCCGGCGCACCGCCATCCTGGTCGGGCAGGGCGCCCGGGGCGCGGCGGAGGACATCGTCGCCCTCGCCGACCGGCTCGGCGCCGGGGTGGCTGCCTCGCTGCTCGGCAAGCCGGTGCTCGACGAGCGGCTGCCCTTCCACGCGGGCGTGCTCGGCGAGGTCGGCACCCCGGCCGCGGCCGAGCTGATGGGCGGCTGCGACACCCTGCTGCTGGTCGGCACGAACGACCCGTGGACGGACTACTTCCCGATGCCGGGGCAGGCCCGCACCGTGCAGATCGACATCGACGGGCGCCGGATCGGCACCCGCTACCCCGTGGACGTGCCGCTGGTGGGGGACGCCGCGGAGACGCTGCGGGCGTTGCTGGCCAGGGTGCCGGAGCGGCCCAACGCCCGCTGGCGGGAGACCGTGGAGGGCTCGGTCGACCGCTGGCGGGCCGAGCGCGCCGACCGGGCCGCCGCCCCCGCCGAGCCGGTGAACCCGCAGCTCGTGGTGCAGGAACTCGCCACCCGGGTGCCGCGGCGCGGGGCGGTCGCGGTGGACGTCGGCTCGGTCATCTACTGGTACGCCCGGCACCTGGAACTGCCCCCGGGAGTGAACGCGCAGCTCTGCGGCACACTCGGCTCGATGGGCTGCGCCCTGCCGTACGCCGTGGCCGCCAAGCTCGCCGCCCCGGACCAGCCGGTGATCGCCCTGCTCGGCGACGGCGCCATGCAGCTCAACGGGCTGGCCGAGTTGGTCACCGTGGCGCACCACTGGCAGGAGTGGCGCGATCCCCGGCTGGTGGTGCTGGTGCTCAACAACCGGGACCAGTCCGGCATGGGCGGGGGCCGTCCGCCGTCCACCGACCCCGCGCGCCGCCGCCCCGACGTCCCGTACGCCGGCTGGGCCCGCCTGCTCGGGCTGCACGGGGTGCGGGTCGACCGGCCGGAACTGGTGGGGGCCGCCTGGGACGAGGCGCTCGCCGCCGACCGCCCGTGCGTGGTGGAGGCGGTGGTCGACCCGGCCGTACGACTGGCGCCTCCCGAGCCGGCGTTCGCGGACCTGCGCGGCGTCTTCGCCGAGGGCGACGCCGCCCGGCGGGTCCGCGACCGGATGCTCACCGCCGGGGTGACCGTGGAGACCGAGGACCTCGTTTAGCCGCCCGGCGGGCGGGCACTGAGGACCGGCAGTCAGACGCGGGAGGTCGCCTTGTCCGAGCCCACCGATCGCCGGTACGGTCCCGCGCGCCTGCCGGAGCCCCGCGGACCGGTCTCGGCGGCGGTGCTGGACGCGCTGCGGCAGGAGCCGCACGACCTGCCGGCCGGGCTCGGCGCTCGGCTCGACCCGGTCGACCCGCTCACCGACGAGGACCTCCAGCTCACCCTCTTCTGCTGCTACGAGCTGCACTACCGGGGCTGGCGGGGCGTCGACGACGACTGGGAGTGGCAGCCGTCCCTGCTCGCGCTGCGTGCGTACGCCGAACGGGTCTTCGAGGCGGCGGTGCGGGCGCTCGTGGGGCCGCTGCCGGCGGTGCCGCCCGGCGGCGTGCCGGCGGCCCTCGCGGACGTGGTCGCCGCGGACGCCGGGCCGTCGCTCGCCGGGCACCTCCAGCGCCGGGCGTCGCTGGCGCAGTTCCGGGAGTTCGTCACCCACCGCTCGGTCTACCACCTGCGGGAGGCGGACCCGCACAGCTGGGCCCTGCCGCGCCTCGGCGGACCGGCGAAGGCCGCCCTGGTGGAGATCCAGACGGACGAGTACGGCAACGGTCGGCTGGACCGGATGCATGCCGAGCTGTTCCGGGTGACCCTGGACCGGCTGGGGCTGGACACCGGATACGCCGCCCACCTGGACGCGGTGCCGGCGGTCACCCTGGCCACCAACAACCTGATGTCGCTGTTCGGGCTGCACCGGCGGCTGCGCGGGGCGCTGCTGGGGCACCTCGCCGCGTACGAGATGACCTCGTCGCTGCCGAACCGCCGGTACGGCAACGGGCTGCGCCGGCTCGGTCTGGACGAGGCGGCCACCCGCTTCTACGACGAGCACGTGGAGGCCGACGCGGTGCACGAGCAGATCGCCGCGCACGACCTGTGCGGCGGCCTGGTCCGGGTGGAGCCGGGGCTCGCCCCCGACGTGCTCCTCGGTGCCGCCGCCGCGCTGGCGGTGGACCGGCTCTTCGCCGCGCACCTGCTCGACGCCTGGGCCGCCGGCCGCACCTCGCTGCGCCCGACCACCGGCCCGCCCCGGGCCACGCTGCGGGAGTCCCCCCGGGCCGGCGCGGCCCGCCCTCCGCGCCTCTCCGATCCACCGCTCGTCGATCTCGCACTCTCGTCCCCCGTCACGGGTTGTCCATCCTGATCCGTCGGGGCGCCGATGCGGGATCGCGGGGGTGGGGCGGGGTCAGGTCTGCCGGTCGGTGCCGGCGCGGAAGCCGATCACCTTGTGCGTGCCGTCGCAGAAGGGCTTGAGCGCGGACTTGCCGCACCGGCACAGCGCCACCGTGCCCCGCCGCGCGTCGATGGTCTCGCCGTCCGGGGTGAGCAGGGCGAAGTCGCCCCGGACCAGCAGCGGGCCGTCCTGGTACGGGGTGATGGTGGCCGCCGCGGCGGGAGTGTCGTCGTCTGCGCGCATGGGCGCTCATGTGCCCGCCGTACCGGCGCCGAAACCCCTGGTCACGGCTCGGATACGGGGCTGGCGGCAACCGCCCGGATCTTCTGATTACTCCCGCCCGGTGGGGGATGCCCCGTTTGAACCCCATCGGGACGGGAAGCCGGGCCGCGTGGTGAGCGAACGAGGCAAGGTGGGGCCGGTGCACAAGGTGCGCAAGGGGCTCACGGCCGACGGTGCCGGACTGGCGGGCGACCGGGTGGTGGCCGCCGGCAGCGCGGCCCGCGTCCTGGTGGCCGCCACCGCGCGGGCGCTGCGCGGCACCGACTGCGCCGACCTGGGACACCCCGGACACCCCGGCCCGCTGTCGCGGTTCACCGGCGCGCCCGAGCCGGTCCGGCGGGCGGCGGTGGTCCGGGCCGCCGGTCGGGTGGCGCTCACCCCCGGCCAGACGGCCGAGGTCGACGCCGAGCGGATCGCCCGCTGGTTCGCCGACCAGTACCCCCGCCGCCGCTACCCGGGCGCCCTGCTCGGCTCCCCGCACGGGGCCGCCGCGCACCTGGCGACGGCGCTCGGCGTGCCCTGGCTGCCCGCCGGGTTCGAGATGAGCGTGCACTGGGCCCAGGGCGCCGTGGACAGGCCGCAGGCCGCCCTCGACCACGGAGCGGCGCTGACGGCCCGCCTGCTCGCCGGCAACCCCGACCTGCACGTACGCCAGGTGCACTGCCCCGCCAGCCGGGGCGCGCTGGCCGGCGCCACGGTGTCGCTCGCGGCCCGGTGGCGGTCCCTGCCGGCCGCGTACGCGCGGTTCCTGGCCGACCTGCTGGAGCCGGGCGCACCGGTGCTGCTGCTGCGCGACGTCCGCACCTGGCCGGTGTTCGACTCCGCGCCCGGCCACAGCTTCCAGGTCGGCTGCCCGGGCAGCGGCCTGGACCCGGTGGACTTCCACCCGGACAGCCACGCCCTGCGCCAGGTGCTCCGCTCCGCCGGCGGGGACGGCGCGCACTGGCAGCCGCCGGAGGTCTGCGCGCCACCCGCCCCCGCCGAACACGGCGTGGAGTCCGGTTTCGAGGACGGTGCCCGCGAGTGGACCGCCCGGCACCGGCATCCGCTGCACCGCGTGCTCGTCCCGCGGCCGGGCGCGCTGAGCGCCGCGACCGCCGACCTGTACCGGCGCTGGCTGCGCGCGGCCGGCAAGACCGGCAACCGGCTGGTGGTGGAGTGCGGCCGGCTGCTCGACCCGTGGCAGGTGGTGCGGGCCGGCATGGTGCCGTACTGGTGCGAGAACGCCACCCGGCGCAGCGTGGAGGGGGTGGAGTGGTGGCTCGCCGGCAGCGAGCCGTTCAGCTCGGTGGACGTCCTGCCCGAGCCGCCCGGCCTGCGGTCGCCGGCGCTCGCCGGGTTGCCGCAGTGGCTGGCCGTCGCCGGTTTCGGCCGCCGCCGGCGGGCGCTGGACCGCACCTCGGCGCGGGGCTACCCGGTCACCTCCGTGCCCACCCGCCGAGCCACCGAGGTGCTGCGGGCCCAGCCGTACGACCTGCCGACGCCGCCGCCGATGACCGTCGCCGAGGCACTCGCGGCACTGCGCGACACCGGCGCCCACCAGGGGTTGCTGATCTGTTGAACCAGCCCTGTCGAAACATCCTCGCGAAACCGGGGTCCCGTGATTGAGTACCTACGGAGCGGGAACACCGCTGGCTGCGACGGCCTGATCACGCCGTCCGGCGCGGCGTCGTCGCCCGCTGGCATCCCAGTCATGTGACCCACTTCCGGCCCGGTGCGTGGTGCGACCACGCGCGCGCACGACCGGTTTCCTGAATCCGGGCGGGGGACCTTCCTGAGGGAGGCGCGGATGTTCGGACAGAGCACCACAACCACACCACCACCGACCGATCGGGGCCTGGAGGACCTGGACGCGGCCGCGCTGGCGTACGCGGCCCGGATCGAGGGTCTGCCGCCCGAACGGCGCCAGGAGGCGCGTGACGACCTGGTCCGGTTCGCCCTGCCGTTCGCCGGCCGACTCGCCCGCCGGTACCGGGGGCGGGGGGAGCCGCTGGAGGACCTGGAGCAGGTCGCCCGCCTCGGCCTGGTCAACGCCGTCGACCGGTACGACCCCGAGCGGGGCTCGTTCACCGCGTACGCCGCGATCACCATCGTCGGCGAGATCAAGCGCCACTTCCGCGACCGCACCTGGGGCGTGCACGTGCCCCGCCGGCTGCGCGACCTGATCCTGGAGGTGGGGCAGGCGACCGCCGCGCTGACCAGCGAGTTGTCCCGGGCCCCGTCGGTCGCCGAGCTGGCGGCGCGGCTGGAGACGCCGGAGGAGGAGATCCTGGCCGCGCTGGAGTCGGCGGCCGGCTACAGCCCGGCCTCGCTCAACGCCCCCGTCGGCGGGGAGAGTTCGGCCGAGTTCGGCGACCTGGTCGGCGAGTCCGACAACGCGCTGGAGTCCGTGGACGACCGGGTGACCGTCAGCGGGCTGCTGCACCGGCTGCCCTGGCGGGAGCGGCGCATCCTGGCCATGCGCTTCTACGGCAACCAGACCCAGGCGGAGATCGCCGCCCGGTTCGGCATCTCCCAGATGCACGTCTCGCGGCTGCTGTCGCGGGCGCTGACCTGGCTGCGCCAGGCGATGCTCGCCGACGCCCCGCCGCCGTGGCAGAACGGCGCGGCCGAGTCGGACAGCACGAAGACCCGCATCTCCGTGAAGCAGAACGGCGACCGGGTGGTCGTGGAGGTCGGCGGGGAGGTCGACCGGGACGGCGCGGACCAGCTCCGCAGGGCCATGCTGGAGGCGGTGACCGGCCAGCCCGCCGAGGTGGTGGTGGACCTGGTCGGCGCGGGCGGCTTCGACGCCGGCGGCATCGCCGCGCTGATGGCCGGCCGCGAGGCCGCCGCCCGCACCGGGGTGCCGCTGCGGCTGACCCGGGTCCAGCCGGCCGTGCGCCGCTCGCTCACCGCCGCGGGCCTCGCGCCGGCCCGCGACAACTGACGCGCGCCGGCAACCGCCGGCCGGACGACGGAAAGGGGCCGGCGCACGGGCGCCGGCCCCTTCCGCGTACGCCCGCTCAGCGCTCCGGGGTGTCGTCGGGCTCGTGCGGGTGCCGCCAGCGGTCTCTCTCCGGCGGCTCCGGCCGGGCGCCGGGCCGGGGCTCCTCCTCCGGCTCGGTGTACTCGAAGCTGGGCCGGCGCACCTCCTCGGGCTCCGGCACGTCCACCGGCCGGGCCCCGGACTGCGGCGCGGGGTGGTACCCGGCCGCTTCCCGTGCGCCGTGCGCCCCCTCGGCGGCCGGCGCCTCGGGCAGGTGCTTCTCGCGGCGCAGCTCTTCGCGGAACTGCTGCGGCGGCTTGGTGGTGCGCTGGGGCAGGTCCCGGCCGAGGTCGGCGACCAGCGGGCCGTACTTGGCGTCGAACGCGGGGCGCTCGGAGCGGATCCGGGGCATCCGGTCGAAGTTGCGCAGCGGCGGCGGGCAGGTGGTGGCCCACTCCAGGGAGTTGCCGTAGCCCCACGGGTCGTCGACCGCCACCATGGCGCCGTAGCGCCAGGTTTTCCAGGCGTTCCAGATGAAGAAGAGGGTGGACGCGCCGAGCACGAACGCGGAGATGCTGGAGAAGGTGTTCAGCGCGGTGAAGCCGTCGCTCGGCAGGTAGTCGACGTACCGGCGGGGGAAGCCCTCGTTGCCCAGCCAGTGCTGGACGAGGAAGGTGCCGTGGAAGCCGAGGAACATGGTCCAGAAGTGCGCCTTGCCGAGCCGCTCGTCGAGCAGCCGCCCGGTCATCTTCGGCCACCAGAAGTAGAAGCCGCCGAAGAGGGCGAAGACCACCGTGCCGAAGAGCACGTAGTGGAAGTGCCCGACGGCGAAGTACGTGTCGTGGGTGTGCCAGTCCGCCGGCGGACTGGCCAGCAGCACCCCGGTGAGGCCGCCGAAGAGAAAGGTGACCAGGAAGCCGATCGCGAACAGCATCGGCGTCTCGAAGGTGAGCTGTCCCTTCCACATCGTGCCGATCCAGTTGAAGAACTTCACCCCGGTGGGCACCGCGATCAGGTAGCTCAGGATGCTGAAGAACGGCAGCAGCACCTGGCCCGTGGCGAACATGTGGTGCGCCCACACGGTCATCGACAGCACGGTGATCGCCATGGTGGCCAGCACCAGACCGGTGTAGCCGAAGATCGGCTTGCGGGCGAAGACCGGGATGATCTCGGTGATGATGCCGAAGAACGGCAGCGCGATGATGTAGACCTCGGGATGGCCGAAGAACCAGAACAGGTGCTGGAAGAGCATCGAGCCGTTGTTCTCCGGGGTGAAGACCTGCGCGTTGAGCAGCCGGTCCGCCGCCAGCGCCAGCAGCGCCGCGGCGAGCAGCGGGAAGACCAGGAGCACCAGCACGCTGGTGAACAACATGTTCCACGTGAAGATCGGCATCCGGAACATGGTCATGCCGGGCGCGCGCAGGGTCAGGATCGTGGTGACCAGGTTGACCGCGCCGAGGATGGTGCCCAGCCCGGAGATGACCAGGCCGATCACCCACATGTTCGCGCCGACGCCCGGGGAGTGCTCCTGGCTGCTCAGCGGCGTGTACGCGGTCCAGCCGAAGTCGGCGGAGCCGCCCGGGAGGGCGAAGCCGCCGATCACCATCAGGCCGCCGAACAGGTAGAGCCAGTACGCGAGGGCGTTGAGCCGGGGAAACGACACGTCCGGCGCGCCGATCTGGATCGGCACGATGTAGTTGGCGAACCCGAACGCCGCCGGGGTGGCGAACAGCAGCAGCATCACCGCGCCGTGCGAGGTGAACAGCTGGTTGTACTGCTCGGGGGCGAGGAACTGCAGGCCCGGTCGGGCCAGCTCGGCCCGCATCAGCATCGCCTCGATCCCGGCGACCAGGAAGAAGCCGAACGAGGTGAGCAGGTAGAGCAGGCCGATCTGCTTGTGGTCGGTGGTGGCCAGGAACCGGATCAGGGTTCCGCCGGGGAGCGACTTGCGCAGCGGCCCGGGGAAGCCGCCGAAGCGCGCCGGTGCCAGGATCGCCGGGCCCCGGTCGCGTGGAGGTTCCGTGGTTACCCGCTTGGGCATGTGACTCTCACCCCGCCATGACGACAGAAAAGGACGGCGTGCGTACCCGCCCCTCTGCCCATGTAACCAGGCGACAGCGGCTATTCAGGCTAGAGCGGTAATTTCGGTCAATTGGCGGGCAGGACGGCCCAGACGGCCTTCCCGTCGCCGGCCGGCACGCTGCCCCAGCGCTGGGCCAGCTCGCGGACCAGCAGCAGGCCACGGCCGCCCTCCGCCAGCAGCTCGGGAGAACCGGCCCGGGCCGAGGCCCGGCAGCCGTCGACCACCGCGAGGTGCAGGTACGGCTGGCGCAGGGTGAGCGTCACCTGCATCGGGGTCCCGGCGTGCCGGACCACGTTCCCGACCAGCTCGCTGAGCACCAGCGAGGCCGGGCCGGCCGCCTGCGGCAGGTTCCACCGGGCACACGCGTCGGCGACCAGCTCGCGGGCCCGCCGGCAGGCCTCCGCCACCGGTTCGAGCCGGGCCCGCAGCCGGGGCACCACCGCCGCGTTCGCCGCCCGGGTGGCCTCCTCGCAGTCGCGGCGCACCGGCACCACCCGGCAGGCGGTCGACTCCGCCAGCCAGTCCGCCGCCTCCGGCGGCGGGGCGCAGAGCACGACCGGCACCGCCGGCCAGTCGGCGGCGCGCCGGGCGGCGGCCGCGAAGACCGAGAGCGCGAGCCGGTCGCGGACGGTGACGTCGGTCAGGTCGACCACGAGGGCGTCGGGCTGGGCGGCCAGGCAGTCCGTCAGCACGGCGTGCACCGCGCGCATGGTGCCGACATCGAGGCCGCCGCGGAGCCGTACGACGGTCACGGGCGACGCGTCGCGCACCTCGCAGGTGATCCGGCTCGACATGTGCGCCCTCGCTTCGCGTGGTCGGGGACCTGCGAACTACCCGGGCGCCGGGGGAGTCAAACCGGAACGCGGGCGACCCCGACGATGGTCACGGTCGCCCGCCGCTCACGGTGCGTCACCGGCGGGGCTGCCCCCGCGTGGTCAGCACGCCGAGCGCGATCATGCCGACGCCGAGGAACAGGTGCAGCCAGTTGTCGGCGTTGTTGACCGGGACGAAGTTGGCCCCGCTGTCGTGGTCGACCACCAGGCCGTAGAGCCAGAGCACCAGATAGATCGCGCCGCCGCCGACCAGGAACGTGCGGGCGCCGGAGACCGTCCGGGCCAGCACCAGCCCCGCCACCCCGAAGAGCAGGTGGACGATGTTGTGCAGCACCGAGACCTGGAACACGCCGAGCAGCTTGGCGCCGGACTCGTGCCCGGCGAACCGCAGGTCCCCGAAGTCGCTGGTGACCCCCGGCACGAAGCCGAGCACGCCGACCAGGAGGAAGACCACCGCCACGACGGCGGCGGCCCGCCGGACCGGCGCCTTGCCGTCGGCCGGGTTGTGCCGGGCGCGGGAGTGCGCCATGGGACCGGTCACCGCCGTCTCCTCACTGTGCGGGAACGCTGGGCCGTTCGCGCCTTCCCGCTCCTCATCCCGCCAAACCCGCGGCCGGCGGATCTCTCCTCGTGCCGGGCACGAGACGACCGGAGCCGCCCCGTGCCCCTCCGGCGGCCCGGGCACGCGACGCCCGGGGCGGCCCGCCTGCCAGGCAGCCCGGCCCCGGGCGCGGAGCGTGGGATCAGACCGGCTGCAGCCGCGGTGCGGCGGCGAGCTGGCGGACCCGTTCGTAGAGGCCCACGTACTGCTCCGCCATCACGGCGGGGGTGAAGCGCGCCGCGGCCTCGCGCCGGCACTCGTCGGGGTCGAGGAGGCTGGCGGCCAGCAGCAGGTCGGCCAGCTCGTCCTCGTCGGTGGTGAGCAGGCCGGTGCGCCCGTGCTCGATCAGCTCGGGCAGGCAGCCCCGCGCCGTCGCCACCACGGGCGTGCCCAGGGCCAGCGACTCGACCACCGCCGTACCGCCCGGCTCCTCCCAGCGCAGCGGGAACAGCGAGGCGCGGGCGCCCGCCAGCAGGTCGTCGCGCTCCTGCCCGGCCACGGTGCCCACCCAGCGGACCAGGTCGCCGTCGACGTGCGGCGCCACCTCGTCGTAGAAGAACCGGACGTCCGGGTTCTGCCGTGCCTCGTCCCCGGCGGCGGCCAGGTCCTCCGGCCGGTGGTACGGCCCGACGGGCCCGGCGAGCACCAGCGGCACCCCCACCCGGTGCGCGATGCGGGCCCCCAGGTCCTGGCCCTTGCCGGGGTTGATCCGGCCCAGGACGACCAGGTAGTCGCCCTTCTCCGCGCCCGGCCGCCGGTCGGCGTCGACGGCGAGGGGGGTCGACAGGTGCACGTGCCCCACGGAGTGCTCCCGCAGCGCCCGGGGCGCGCGGGCCAGTTGCGAGGCGGACACCCCGTTGACCCGGACCCGGTCGCCGCCGTCCAGGTTGCCGTAGAGCGCCGGGTGCTTGGCCAGGTCCCAGTGCAGCGTGTGCAGCGCAGGCGGGGCGTCCGGGCCCATCGCGGCGAGGGTGGCCAGGCCGACCGCCTCCACGTGGTCGTGCACCAGGTCGATGTCGTCGCGGGAGTGCAGCGCGCGCACCACCCCGTTCAGGTGCGCCTGGGAGATGCCGCAGACCTGGTTGTACGGCCGTTGCAGCGCGTGGAACTGCCCGTCGGGAAAGACGGACAGCTTCTCGTCGACCGGCAGGGTGCTGCTGTCGACCGACGCGAGCACCACCCGTACGCCGAGGCGGCGCAGCTCCGGCACCAGCGTCGCGATCACGTTCTCGATGCCGCCGTAGCCGGGCGGCGGCACGGACAGCCACGGACCGGCGTTCATCAGGACGGTGAGGCTCATCGTGCGGGGTTCCTTCCCTCGGCGGGGCCCTGGGCCGTCCGCGACCGGTCACCTGCGCGCTGGTGCGAGCGGGCGGTCACGCCGCGGCCACCCGTCGGCGGGGAATCCGGTGCCGCAGCTCCGCCAGGGGCGGGCGCTCCTCGATGGAGACGTCGTTGACGACGATCTCCCGGTCCAGGTGGGGCAGCGCGTCGGAGCCGCCGCGCCGGAACTGGGTCAGCAGGGCGGCGGGCATCGCGCCCGGGGCCGCCCAGCCGCGTCGCTGCAACCGCGACCAGACGGTGAGCATGATCTGGGCCGACATCCGGCCCAGCGCGGCGGTGTCCTGGTGGCGGTGCTTGCGCTCGCCCAGGTCCACCTGGGCCAGCGCGTCCAGCCCGACGAGGTCGAGCAGGTCGATCAGCATCGCCGTCTCGACCCCGTAGCCGGAGACGAACGGCACCCGCTCCAGCACCTCCCGACGGCCGGCGTACTCACCGGCGAGCGGCTGGACGAAGCCCGCCAGCTCCGGCCAGAACAGGTTGAGCATCGGCCGGGCCACCAGTTCCGTCACCCGGCCCCCGCCGTCGGCCTCCACCCCGGTCGTCCCGACCAGCGGGCGGTGGTAGAAGCCCTTGACGAAGTCGACCGACGGGTCGGTCAGCAGCGGGCCGATCAGCCCCGTCACGAAGTGGGGGCGGAACTCCCGCAGGTCGGCGTCGACGAACGCGACGACGTCCCCCTCGGCCGCGGCCAGCCCGGCCCAGAGCGCGTCGCCCTTGCCGGTCAGCCGGGGCAGCCCCCGGGTCATCGCGTCCTGGCCGACCACCTCCGCGCCGGCGGCGCGGGCCACCTGCGCCGTGCGGTCGGTGGAGCGCGAGTCCACCACGATCAGTTCGTCCACCAGGGCCACCCGGTCCATCAGGTGCTCCCGGATCGTCGACACGATCGCGCCGACCGTCGCCTCCTCGTTGCGGGCCGGCAGGACCACGCTGACCCTGCTGTCGCCCTTCGCGCGCAGCAGCCGCCGTGCCGGCCAGTCGGCTGCGGACGTGGTGCGGTAGGTGGCCCAGGCCTCCACCACCGGTGAAACCATCGTCTCCGTATTCCGCACAGGCACCCCCTGATCGTGGCGGAAAAACCCGTTCTGTTTTTCCCACTACAGCGCACGCGCTAACCGCAGCATGCCTAACAGCTTGATCACGGAGGTCACGCGGCCGGGTTCCCCCCTGGTGAACGTTTGATCGCGCCCACACGGGGGGAGTGCACCCGACGGAACGTGAAACCGTGGCGGAAGGGTTCTTACATGCGCACGTGCCGGGTGGGACTGGTAGGGGCCGGCGGGGTGGCGCAACGCCACGCCCGGGTGCTCGGCGGCTTCGCGGACGTGGAACTGCTCGGGGTGACCGACGTGGTCCCGGCGGCGGCGGCGGAGCTGGCCGGCGCGCACGGCGCCCGGACCTTCGACGACGTGGAGGAACTGCTGGCCGCCGGGCCGGACGCGGTGTACGTCTGCGTGCCGCCGTTCGCGCACGGCCCGGCGGAGGAGGCGGTGATCGCGGCCGGGGTGCCGATGTTCGTGGAGAAGCCCGTCGCGGTCGACCTGGCCACGGCCGAGCGGATCGCCGACCTGGTCGCCCGGCGGGGGCTGCTCACCGGCGTCGGGCACCACTGGCGGTACCTGCCGGTGGTGCAGCAGGCGCGGGAACTGCTCGCCGGCCGTCCGGTGCGAATGGTCAGCGGCGCCTGGTGGGACAAGGTGCCCCCGGTCGCCTGGTGGTCCAGGCGGGACCGCTCCGGCGGACCGGTGGTGGAGCAGGCCGCCCACGTGCTGGACCTGGTGCGGACGCTGGTCGGGGAGGCGACCGAGGTCACCGCGTACGGCAACGGGACGCCGCCGCCGGTCGACGGCGCCGACATCGACTCGGTGACCACCGCGGCGCTGCGCTTCGCCGGCGGGGCGGTCGGCACGCTGACCGCCGCCTGCGTGCTCGGCTGGAAACACCGTGCCGGCGTGGAGATCCTCGCCGACGGGCTGGCCCTGTCGCTGGCCGAGGACAGCCTGGTGGTCCGCGACGCCGACGGTGAACGTCGCTTCGACGCCGACCCCGACGCCGCCCGGGTGGCCGTCGACCGGGCCTTCGTCGACGCGGTCCGCGGGGTCGGCGACGACGTCCGCGTCCCGTACGCCGAGGCGCTCGGCACCCAGCGGCTCGCCCTCGCGGTGGCCGACTCCGCCCGCACCGGCCGGACCGTACGCCTGGACCGCCCGGCCGCCGCGCCGCTCGCCACGGGGGTGACCGTCGATGCGTGACAAGGTGGTGGTGGTCAGCGGCCCGGGCCGGGTGGAACTGGTCGAGCAGGACGCCGCCGAGCTGACCGACGGCACGTTCCGGGTCGAGACGCTGTTCAGCGGCGTCTCCGCCGGCACCGAGCTGAGCTACGTCAAGGGCACCAACCCCTACCTGCACGTCACCTGGAACGCCGACCTCGGCCTGTTCCAGCCGGGCGGCGCGAGCACCCCCTACCCGGTGACCCGGCTGGGCTACATGCAGGTCGGCCGGGTGGTGGAGAGCCGCACCCCGGCCGTCGCCGTGGGCACCGTCGGCGCGATGACGTACGGCCACCGCACCGGCTGGGTCGCCGACCCGGTCGCCGAGCGGTTCGTGCCGCTGCCCGACGACATCGACCCGCTGCTCGGCGTCTACGTGGCGCACATGGGGCCGATCTGCGCCAACGGGGTGCTGCACGCCGCCGCCGACCTGCACGGCGCCGACGTGCGGTCGCTGGGCGACGGCGTCCGGGGCCGCCGCGTGGCCGTCGTCGGCAGCGGGGTGGTGGCCCTGCTCACCGCCCTGTTCGCCAAGCGGCACGGTGCCGCCTCGGTGGTGGTGCTCGACCCGACCCCGCAGCGGCGGGCCGTCGCCGAGGCGCTCGGCCTGGAGACCCTCGACCCGGAGGCCGACGACCCGGCGGTGGTCCTCAAGACCCGCTGGGCGCACGGCCCCGGCGACCGGGGCGCCGACGTGGTGTTCCAGTGCCGGGGGCAGGCGTGGGCGTTGCAGCTCGCGCTGCGCCTGCTGCGCCCCCAGGGCACGGTCGTCGACCTGGCCTTCTACCAGGCCGGCGCGGACGCGGTGCGGTTCGGCGAGGAGTTCCACCACAACGGACTGTCGCTGCGCTGCGCGCAGATCGGCCGGGTGCCGCGCGGGCTCGCCCCGACCTGGGACCGCGAGCGCCTCTCCGCCGAGACGATCGACCTGCTGCGGGCGTACGGGGACGTGGTCCGCAAGCACCTGGTGTCGGCGGTCGTGCCGTTCGAGGAGGCGCCGACGCTGCTGACCGACCTGGCCGAGCGGCGCCGGCAGGAGCTCCAGGTGGTGCTGACCGTCTGACATCCGCGTCCGGCCGGGACGGATGCCGGGGCCGGTTACCGTTGGCGGACATGACCGCCAGGACCCCGTCGTGACCGCCGACGCCCCCGCAGCCGCCGCCGAGGCTCCCGCCGCCGCCGAGGCTCCCGCCGGCGGCCCCGCGACCGCCCCCGGGGAGCCTCGGGTCGGCCTCGCCGCCCTGCTGCCGTACCTGCGCGCCCACCGCGGCACCCTCGCCGTGGTGGCCGCGCTGTCGCTGGCCGGGGCGGCGGCGTCGCTGGCGCAGCCGCTGCTCACCCGCGCGGTGCTCGACGGCGTGTCCGCGGCCCGGCCGGTGGCCGGCCTGGTGGCGGCGCTGGTCGCCCTGGTGCTGGGGGCCGCGGCGCTCGGCGGGCTGCGGGACTACCTGCTGCAACGCACCGCCGAGGGCGTCGTGCTGGGCACCCGGCGGCGGCTGGCCGGGCACCTGCTGCGGCTGCCGATCGCCGAGTACGACCGCCGCCGCACCGGCGACCTGCTGTCCCGGGTCGGCTCGGACACCACGCTGCTGCGGGCGGTGGTCACCTCCGGGCTGTTCGAGGTGGTCACCGGCGCGGTGATGGTGCTGGGCGCGGCCGGCGCGATGGTGCTGCTCGACCCGGTGCTGTTCGGGGTGACCCTGCTCGGGGTGGCCGCCGGGGTCGGCTTCGCGGTCGCCTTCGCGCGCCGGATGCGCAACCTGGCCCGGACCGCCCAGGAGCGCATCGGGGAGATGACCTCGGCGGTGGAGCGGGCGATCTCCGCCGTCCGGACGATCCGCGCGGCCCGGGCGGAGCGGCGCGAGGCCGACACGGTCGGCGCCAGCGCGGCGCAGGCGTACGCGGCGGGGCTGCGGGTGGCCCGGGTGCAGGCGTTCGTCGGCCCGGTGAGCGCGGTCACGATCCAGGGCGCGTTCCTGCTGGTGCTGGGCGTGGGCGGGGCGCGGGTGGCGGCCGGTGTGATCACCGTCGGTGACCTCGTCGCGTTCGTGATGCTGCTGTTCTTCCTGGTGCTGCCGCTCGGCCAGGCGGTGCACGCCTACGCGCAGTTGCAGACCGGGCTGGGCGCGTTGCAGCGGATCGAGGAGGTGCTCGCGGTGCCGACCGAGGGCGCGGCCGACCGCCCCGTGCCCGTCCGTCACGCCACCGCCCCGACCTGGCCGAGCACCGTCGACGGGGCACCGGCGGCCGTCGAGTTCGACCGGGTCGACTTCCACTACCCGGGCGGCCCGCCGGTGCTGCGCGAGGTCAGCTTCACCGTGCCGGCCGGCACCCGTACGGCACTCGTCGGCCCCTCCGGCGCCGGCAAGTCGACGCTGCTGGCCCTGGTCGAGCGCTTCTACGACGTGACCGGGGGCACCCTGCGGCTGGACGGGGTGGACGTGCGCGACCTGCCGCGCGACGCGCTGCGCGCCCGCCTCGGCTACGTCGAGCAGTCCGCGCCGGTGCTCGCCGGCACGCTCCGGGAGAACCTGCTGATCAGCGCGCCGGACGCCACCGACGACCGGCTGCGCGCGGTGCTCGACGAGGTCAACCTCGCTCATCTCGCCGAGCGGGCCCCGGAGGGGCTGGCCGTGCAGGTGGGCGAGGGCGGGGTGCTGCTCTCCGGCGGCGAGCGGCAGCGGCTGGCGATCGCCCGGGCCCTGCTGGCCGGGCCGCCGGTGCTGCTGCTCGACGAGCCGACCAGCAACCTCGACGCCCGCAACGAGGCCGCGCTGCGCCGGGCCATCGACGCGGTGGCCGTCCGGCGGACCTTGTTGATCGTGGCGCACCGGCTCTCCACGGTCGTCGACGCCGACCAGATCGTGGTGCTCGACGGCGGGCGGGTGGCCGCCACCGGCACCCACGACGAGCTGACCGTGACCAGCCCGCTCTACCGCGAGCTGGCCGCCCACCAGCTCCTGGTGACCTGAGCGGCCGGCCGCCCGACCCGCCCGGCGGCGACACCCGCGCGGCGCCGCGCCGGGCGGGCCGCCACTACCCGGCCCGGTCGCGTACCGTTGCCGCTCATGGGTGTGTCGCAACGCTTGAAGAGCAGGTTCCGGCGGTTCCTCCAGCGCCCGGGGACGACGGTCGACCTGGGGCCGCTGGAGAAGCTGCTGCCGGCCATCGAGGCGCGCGAGGAGAAGCTGTCGGCCCTCGACGACGCCGAGCTGACCGAGGCCGCCGGCACGGCCACGGGCTACGAGGAGATCTGCGCGATCGGCCGGGAGGCCGCCCGCCGCGGCATCGACCAGCGGCCGTACGACGTGCAGCTGCTCGGCGCCATGGCCCTGCTCTCGGGCAAGGTCGCCGAGATGGCCACCGGTGAGGGCAAGACGCTCACCGCCACCGTCGCCGCGTACGGGCACGTCCGGCTCGGCAACGGCCCGGTGCACGTGCTCACCGTCAACGACTACCTGGCCCGCCGCGACGCCCAGTGGATGGAGCCCGTCTACACCCTGCTCGGCCTGACCGTCGGCTGGGTCAACGAGGCATCCACCCCCCAGGAGCGGCGCGACGCGTACGCCTGCGACGTCACCTACGTCTCCGTCAGCGAGGCCGGCTTCGACTACCTGCGCGACCAGCTCGTGACCGACATCGACGACCGGGTGCAGCCGCCGCTGCGCACGGCGATCGTCGACGAGGCCGACTCGATCCTCATCGACGAGGCCCGGGTGCCGATGGTCCTCGCCGGCGCGGTCGCCGGCGAGCAGGACCCGGTGCACGCGGCCGCCGCCCTGGTGCGCGGCCTGCGCAAGGGCAAGCACTACACGGTCGCCGAGGACGGCCGCAGCGTGGCCTTCACCGCCGCCGGCCTGGCCGCCGTCGAGGCCAAGCTCGGCATCGACCTGTACGACGAGGAGCACGTCGCGCAGCTCTCCGCGGTGAACGTGGCGCTGCACGCGCACGCCCTGCTGCACCGCGACGTCGACTACATCGTCCGTGACGGCACCGTCGAGCTGATCGACGAGATGCGTGGCCGGGTGGCCCAGCGCCGCCGCTGGCCGGACGGGCTCCAGGCGGCGGTGGAGGCCAAGGAGGGCCTGGACGCGACCGCCGAGGGCGAGGTGCTCGGCACCATCGCCGTGCAGGCGTACATCGCGCTCTACCCGACGGTGTGCGGCATGACGGCGACCGCGGTGCTGGTGGGCGACCAGCTCCGGGAGTTCTTCGGCCTCGAGGTGGCGGTGATCCCGCCGAACACCCCGTGCGTCCGCGAGGACGAGCCGGACCGGATCTACGCCACCCGCGCCGAGAAGGAGGAGGCGCTGATCGACGAGATCACGCGCTGCCACTCGGCGGGGCGGCCGGTGCTGGTCGGCACGCTGGACGTGAAGGAGTCCGAGGGGCTGGCGGCCGGCCTGAACGCCGCCGGGGTGCCCTGCGTGGTGCTCAACGCCAAGAACGACGACGAGGAGGCGGCGATCATCGCCGAGGCCGGCGCGTACGGCGCGGTGACCGTCTCCACCCAGATGGCCGGCCGGGGCGTGGACATCCGGCTCGGCGGCAGCGACCAGTCCGACCGGGAGCGGGTCGCCGAGCTGGGCGGCCTCTACGTGATCGGCAGCGGCCGGCACGACAGCCGGCGGGTCGACGACCAGCTGCGCGGCCGGGCCGGCCGCCAGGGCGACCCGGGTGGCTCGGTCTTCTTCGTCAGTCTCGAGGACGACCTGGTCGTCCGGCACGCCGGCGACGCCGTCCCGGCGTCGCCCCGGATGAACGCCGACGGCCTGGTCACCGACGAGCAGGTCGACTACGCCGTCGAGCACGCCCAGCGGGTCGCCGAGGGTGTCAACCACGAGATCCACCGCAACACCTGGCGCTACAGCGTGGTCATCGAGCAGCAGCGCAAGGCCCTCGCCGAGCGGCGGGAGCGGCTGCTGACCAGCGACGTGGCGGCGCTGATGCTGCTGGACCGGGTGCCGGAGAAGGCCGAGGAGATGGACGAGGACCTGCTCGCCCGGGTCGCCCGGTCGATCGCCCTCTACCACCTCGACCGGCTCTGGGCGGAGCACCTCGCCGAGCTGTCCGAGGTGCGCGAGGGCGTGCACCTGCGGGCGCTCGGCCGGCTCGACCCGCTGGACGAGTTCCACCGGGCGGCGGTGCCGGCGTTCAACAACCTGATCCCGGAGATCGAGAAGCGGACCATCGCGACCTTCGAGGAGACGGAGTTCGGCGAGGACTGGGAGCCGGACGAGGCGAAGCTCGTGCGGCCGAGCGCCACCTGGACGTACCTGGTGCACGACAACCCGTTCGGCTCCGAGCTGGACCGGTTGATCGCTTCCGTGGGTCGACGGCTCAGCGCCGGCTCCCGCTGACGCGTCGGGGCCCCTTCCGCGCCATGTGGCGCCGGAAGGGGCCCCCTTTTGCGCCGTTTCGACCCCGGTTTGCGAGGGTAGTAGGGCGGGTCCGAAGAGTCGGGAGAGATCAGAAGATGGAACGGGTGACGGCGCCGGTCGGGCGCGCGGGGGCAGGCGCGGGGTCGGTGGAGGCTGTGCCGCGGTGAACCTGGAGATGCGGGACCCGGCGGTGGAGCGGCTCGGCGTCCTGGAGACGGCCGCCCTGCTGCGGGAGCTGACGGCCGGGCTGATCGCCGTCGACGACTTCGACGAGGCGCTGGCGGCGCTGGTGCGCATCGGCCGGGACGCGGTGGACGGCGTGAGCTGGTGCGGCTTCACCGCGCTGCGGGCCGGGGAGCCGGCCGGCGTGGCCGCCTCCGACGAGCGGCTGGCGGGGCTGGACGACCTGCGGCACGGCCCGGACTCGCCGGCCATGGACGCGATCCGGCGGCGGGAGATGATCCTCTCCGAGCACCTGGGCCGCGAGCCGCGCTGGCCGGTGTGGACGCCCCACGCGCGGGAGCTGGGCGTGCACGGCGTGATCTCCGCCCCCGTCGACGTCGACGAGCAGGTGATCGGGGCGATCAACCTCTACGCCGGCGCCGCCGACCTGCTCACCCCCGGGCACCAGCTCACCGCGATGCTGCTCGCCGAGCACGCCGGGCTGCTCCTCGCGGCGGTCCGCGACCGGGCGCGCCGGGCGGCCCGGGCCGGGGAGCTGGACTCGTCGCTGCTCGGCGACGGGGTGGTGGGGCAGGCGATCGGGGTCATCATGACCCAGCGCGGCTGTCCGGCCGAGGAGGCTCTCGACGTGCTGCGCAGCGCCGCGTCGTCGCTGGACATCCCGCTGCGCGAGGTGGCCGACCGGCTGGTCAGCACCGTGTCGCGTCCCCGGGACACCTGAGCCCCGTCGCCGTCCCGTCCGCCGTCCCTGCCAGCCGTGACATCCGGGGCCGATGGGGGCGCGTGTCGTTTCGCCCTGGGAGCGCCCGGGTAGCACTCTGGATTCGTGGGGTGAGCCGACCTGGGGGAGGAACGATGCAGAGCCGGCTTCGGGTGCAGGGCCACCCGATCCAACCGATGCTGGTGACGTTCCCGTTCGGGCTCTTCGTGAGCGCGACCGTGTTCGACCTGACCGACGTGCTCGGGGGGCCGGCCTTCCTCGGCGAGGTGGGCTACTGGAGCTCGGTGGCGGCCCTGTTCGCCGCCGCGCTGGCCGCCGTGGCCGGCATGATCGACCTGTGGGACGTGCCGGGCGGTCGGACCCGGCGCACGGCGGTGACCTTCAACCTGGTGAACGTGGCGATGGCCGCGCTGTTCCTGGTGTCCTGCCTCGTCCGCGCGGACGCGCCGCAGCGCGGCGCCAGCGTCGTGCTGCTGCTCACCGAGGTCGTGGCCCTGGCCGTCGGCGCGGTCGGCGTCCGGCTGGGCGCCCGGCTGGTGCGGCTGTTCGACGCGGGCCGCCGGGCCGAGGCGACCACCTTCGACGCGCTGGGCGGCGGCGTCTCCGGCTCCACCGTCGACCTGGCCCGCTCCCGTCCCTGACCCACCCCACCCCCGCCGTCCCCGCGATCTTGCACCTGGCGCCCTGACGAAGGTGGCAATTCCACCCGATCCGAGGGCTGAAGGTGCGAGACCGCGAGGCGGAGAGGGTGGCCGGGGGAGGGTCAGCGGGTCGGGTGGGATTCGGCGTGGTGGGCGGCCAGGACGTCCGCGCCGAAGTCGCTGGCCGGGCGGCGCAGCACGGTGTGCGCGTGGTTGCCGTCGTCGGTGGTGTTGTCGTACTCGATCAGCAGGTCGTCGCCCTGCACGCGGTAGTAGTGGCGGTGGCCGGGGCGGGTCGGGCCGGCCCAGGCGAAGTGCAGCTGCCCCGAGGCCAGCCGGCGTGCCTCCCGGATCGCCAGCTCGGGCGGGAGCCGGTCCAGGTAGAGCGCGACGAGCTGGTCCAGCAGCGCCCGCCCGGTGGGGCCGAGCCGGTCCGCGGGCACCCCGAGCGGCTCCAGTGGCGCGTCGACGCGGGCGCGGGTGGCGCTGATGATGTCGCCGGGCGCCTCGTCGGCGACGATCGCGGCGGCCCGGCCTGCCGGACCGATGGCGTCCAGCAGGGCGCGGCCCAGGTCCTCCTCGACGCCCAGGGGCCGGGAGACGGGGTGGCCGGCGTACCGGACGGTGGCCGGGTTGGCGCCGAGGAAGATCGGCGCCGGGGAGACCTGGTCGGCCACCACGGTCATGCTCACCGAGAGGTGGTGCCCCTCCAGCCGCCACGCCCACGCGTCGTCCCGGGCCGGGTCGCCGAAGACGGCCACCCAGTAGTCGCCGCTGTGCCGGCCCCGGCGCCATCCCTCCGCCCGGTCCAGCACCTCCTCCAGCGCGACGATCGCCATCGCCTGGGCGTACGCCGGTGGGCTCAGCGCGGTGGCCAGCAGCCGGTGCGCGGCCTTGCGCCCGGCGCGGTCCAGGTCGGCCAGGCACACCCCGGGCCGGGGTCGCGGCCGGTACTCCAGCCAGCGCCGGGCCTGCTCGTCGTCGAACCGGAGGGCGGCGCGGGCGCGGGCGGGCTCGTCCAGCGCGGCCAGCAGCGCCGTGCCGGCGGTGCGCATCTGCTCGGGCAGCGGATCTTCCACCGCCTCTGTATACCGGCCGGGACCCGGGCGCGGGGGCCGTCGCCGTCAGCCGGCCGGCGCCGTCAGCAGCGCGAGCATCTCGGGCAGGTCGAAGAAGCGGGCCGTCTCCACCGCCGACGGGTTGCCGTGGTGCGGGTCGGCCCCGGCGGCGAGCAGCGCCCGGACCGCGTCGGCGCTGCTGCGAAACGTCGCGGCGGCCAGCGCCGTCTGCCCCCGGTCGTTGGTGGGGGCGTGGTCGGCACCCCGGGCGAGCAGCGCGGCGACCGTCTCCGGGTGGGCGTGGTACGCCGCCAGGATCAGCAGGGTGTCGCCCTTGTCGTTGGTCAGGTCGACCGGCAGCCCCGCGTCGACGTAGTCGGCCAGCTCGTCTGTGCCGCCGTCGCGCGCCAGGTCGAACATCCGGTGCGCGAACGCCAGCGTCTCGGCGTCGAGTTCCTCACTCACCGGTCCAGGTTAGTCGCGCGGCAGCCTGGTAGGTTGCTCGGCCGGCGCGCTGGGGAGGGATCGATGGACGGCACGGTGTACGTGGGCAAGGCGGGCGTCGACGGTGCGACGAACGCCGGCTGGCTGCTCGGCCACTTCATGCCGCCCGGCGCCGTTCGGCACAGCACCGACGTCGAGGTCAAGTGGGGCGTGCACCCGGCCGGTGAGGCGCGCTCCCGATGGGCGACCGGCGAGCGGCGGACTGCCCTGCTGGTGCTGGTCAGCGGGCGTTTCCGGGTCGAGTTGCCGGACCGGACGGTGGTGCTGCGCGAGCCCGGCGACTACGTGGTGTGGGGGCGCGGGGTGGACCACTCCTGGTACGCCGAGTGCGAGGCGGTCGTGCTGACCGTCCGCTGGCCGTCGGTCCCCGGCTACCGGGTGGAGCCGCCGGTCCGGCGCTGACCCGTACCGGCTCGTGGACGCCCGTGTCCCGGCATGCGGAATTACCTACTAAACCCATAGGGTTTGCAGGCTAAGCTGGGGCTCCGCACGTCGCCGTACCCCGAAGGACCGCCATGACCGACCGTCGCCAGCCCGACCTGCTCGCCATCGCCGGTGCGTGGGCCGCCGACCCGGCCGGATGGCCGGTGCCGCTGTGCTTCGACCCGGCCTCCCGGTGGTACGCCCGGCTCGCCCAGACCGCCGACCACGAGGTCTGGGCGCTGAGCTGGCTGCCCGGGCAGGGCACCGACCTGCACGACCACGGCGGCTCGGGCGGCGCGTTCCTCGTCGTGGCCGGCGCCCTCACCGAGGAGACCGTCAGCGGGGGCCGGCTGCGCCCGCACCACCTGGCCGCCGGTTCCGGCCGTCGCTTCGGGCCCCGACACGTGCACCAGGTGACCAACCGGGGCGACGAGCCGGCCGTGAGCGTCCACGTCTACCGCCCCGCCCTGCGCCGGATGACCCGCTACCTGCTCGCCGACGGCCGGCTCCGCGCCGCCGAGGTGGCCGAGGCCGGGGTCGCCTGGTGAACGCCCCACCGTCCCGCGCCACCGACCGTCAGCACCCACCGGAGGAAACGACCATGCCGCAGACCGACCCGCACGCCTGTCCGGCCCCGGCGCCGCCGCCGGGCTCCCGGGGCGTCGACGAGATCCTGACCGCCGCCCGCGCGCGGCTCGACCGGCTGGATCCCGAGCGGGCGCATCTGTCCTGTCGCGGCGGGGCGCTGCTGGTCGACATCCGCCCGGCCGCCCAGCGGGCAGCGCACGGCACCGTCCCCGGCTCGCTGGTGGTCGAACGCAACGTGTTGGAGTGGCGCTTCGACCCGCGCTGCCCGGCGCGGCTGCCGCAGGCCGTCGGCTACGACCTGCCGGTGGTGGTCATCTGCCAGGAGGGTTACACCTCCTCGCTGGCCGCCGCCGCCCTGCGGGACCTCGGGCTGCACCGCGCCACCGACGTGATCGGCGGCTTCGTCGCCTGGCGGCTCGCCGGCCTGCCCGTCCTCGGCCCCACCCCGCCACCCCGTCCGTCCGCTCCCGCGCCCCCGGTGACCGCCGGCCGGGCGCCGTCCTGACCGTCCCGCCCCACCGGGCGTGGCGGCACCGCCGTCCCCAGGAGGCTCCATGTCCGTCGTCGCCCTCACCCCCCGGCCCCAGCCGGCGGGCCGCCCCGGGCCCGTCCGCCCGCGCTCCGCACCGACCCTCACCATCACCCTCGACGTCGCTTCCGGGCCGCTGAGCCCCCGCCTGGCCCGGCTGCTGGAGCTGATCGGCGAACTCGCCGAGTCGGGGGAGGGGCGCGTGCGCCCGGCCGCCGCCGATGGCCCGCCGGCGGCGCCGCGCCCGGTCCCAGCCGTCGCGGGCGGAGCCGCGGCCGTCGCGGACCCCGCCCCAGCCCCGGACGCCGGTCGCCCCGACGGGGTCCGGATCCTCGCCGGGCCCCGGGTCGTCCACCACGGCACCCGGGCGGTGGCGCTGACCCGCATCGAGTACGACCTGCTGCTGTTCCTGGCCGAGCGACCCCGCCAGGTCTTCACCCGCCTCCAACTGCTCGCCAACGTCTGGGGCTACGAACACGCGGTGGCCCGCACCGTCGACGTGCACGTCCGCCGGCTGCGCGCCAAGTTCGGCGCCGACACGCCGCTGGTGACCACCGTCCACGGTGTCGGCTACCGCCTGGCCGACGAGGCCCGGATCGAGGTCGACCGGAGCCGCTGACGGGCACCGCGAACCGAGTTCGACGGCGACCCCTGACGAGCCCGGCCGTTCGGCACCCCCGCGCGGCGCACCCGAGTCTCCGGGTGCGCCGCGCCATCGAGTGGGGCCGCAAGCCTGTCAGGCTTACCTGGACCTCGTCTGCTCGTCGGCGTCGCCGTGCGGTGAGTCGGCCATTGCCTGGATGGTGGCAGGTTAGTCCCACTGGTCCTGGTTGAGGAAGCGGGCGAAGCCCCGCCACGAGTTCGGTCCCATCACGCCGTCGATCGGGCCGGTGTAGCCCCAGCCGGAGGCGAGTCGCTGTACCGCTTTCCAGGTGTTCGGCCCTGGTATGCCGTCGATGGGGCCGGTGTAGCCGTAGTTGCGCATGGCTCGTTGCAGTGCGGCGTACGTGTTCACGCCGGGCACGCCGTCGATCGGGCCGGTGTAGCCGGCGGTGATCCGTAGCCAGTTCTGCATCCGCTGGTAGAAGATCGGGCCGGGGATGCCGTCCTGCTCGGTGGTCGTCTTGGGCAGTGGGTCGTCCGGCGGCGGGTCGACCGGTGCGCCGTCGACGATCTCGAACGCGCTCGGCTTGGCCACGTTCAGGTCCACGGAGGCGATACCGCCGGTCGATCCGGACGAACTGTACTGGTGCGCACTCCATGTCGGGTAGGCGCCGCCCAGGTTCGGCTCTCCGGGGTAGCTGCCGTTGTTGGCGCCCCACGACGCCACCCAGAGCTTCACGCCGGCCGCGATCGTCTGGGGCCACGTCCCGGAGCGCAGGTCTGCCGCACCCATGTACAGCCAGGGCACGTGGTTGCCGATCCGGTCGCGCATGCGCTGGAAGAATGTCGCGACCTCGGTGTCGTTCCACAGCCTCGTCGAGTCGTCGAGCACCTCGTTGTCCAGCGCGATCACGTCACCAGGCCGATAGTCGTGCAGATGGTCGGCAAGGTAGTCAGCAGCCTGAACGGGGGCCTGGAAGTCTCCAGCGAGCCAGTAGTGGCCGACCCTGAGCCCCGCTGCCCGCGCGCCATCCACCTGGATCGCGTACTGCGAGCCGGTGTACGGGCCCTCCGACAGTTGGGAGCCGCCAGCCTTCACGATCACGAACTGGTAGCCGTCGGCCCGGACATCGGCGAAGTCGATACCGGCTTGCCAGGTGGAAACGTCAATGCCGGACACCGTGCCGGCCGGCACCGCCGCGGCGGCGGGTACCGCCGCGGCGGTACCCGGCAACACGAAGGCAACCGCGGCGGCCACCGCAAGCCGCCCCAGGAAAGCGGTCATGTCAAATCTCCCCTTGAAAAAGTCCTGCAGATCAGGCCCAACGTGCATCCGGCTGCTGTTCGCCGATCCCCGCCCGCACTCACCCGCTTTTTGCGACGACGGCACCCCGGCAGCCCTGGTCACTCGACAAAGGAATGTTCAACCAGGGGATATGCGGGTCGATGCCGAGCGGCCGCAGGTCCCGGATCACGTTATCGGCTGTAGAGAATTCTGATTCCGTTGGCCGCCGGTGCCGTTGTTCGGATCGTTGGTCACGACACCGCCGCCCGCAGCGGGCAGTCGCGTGCCGACGGGCATGCCGTAGTCGATGCCGCCGAGCGAACCCCGGTTGAGATGTTCCTGCCAGGTCCCAGTGATCGGATAGCCACCGAAGGGGTTGTAGAAACCGGGACGGCTGCCTCGGCCGCGCGCGCCCCGATACCGACCGCGGTGGCGGTACCGGCCGCCACCGTTGCGCACAAGAAGGTCCGTCTGCGGAACCCGTCGCCTGCCATCATCCGACTCCCACGTCGAGGGGTGCTGTGCGCCCGAACCTAGACAGGGCACGAACGGCAGGCATCGTGCGTTCGACCGACGGCCACTGAGGGCAGGGAGCCATCCACCAGACCCACCCTCACCGATCGTCGAGCTGCATCACGGCGACGGCGCCGGCCGATGTGAAACAGGGGCCCCCGTTGTTAGGGTCTTCGCGTGGTTATCGAAGCCGATCGCAGTCTTGTGGCGCGGACGCAGGCGTCCTGCTCCTGCCGCAGGACATGACAGATCGCCATGCCGTCGAGTTCAGGGCCGGGCAGCGTAGAGGCGGAGTTCCTGGCCATGGCACGCCGGTACGCGGCGCCCATGCGTGGATCCGTGCTGTTGCTCATCAGCGCTTTCGGGCTTCTGACGGTTCCCGGCGATGCCCTCCCGCTGGGGTCCGCACTGTTCGGGCTGATGGTGGTCGGTGCCGTGGTGGACTGCCAGGCCGGGTTCTCCGAGCGTGCGGCGCCACTGGCCCTTGCGTTCGCGGTGGTGCGTGTCGCGGCGATCTGCGCGACGCAGGAGTGGACCGATGGAAAGCCCAGTCAGTGGGCACTCAACGCGCTGACCACGACGTCGATCACCCTGCAGTGGGACTGGCCGCCAAAGGTGTCACTGCCCGTCACGGCCGGGCTGCTCGTGGTCGGCTTCACGATGGTTGGCGTCGACGAGGGGAGCGCGGTCGGCCTGCGGCTGCTGGTCGAGTGCGTCATGGCGCGTCTGGCGTTCGTGTTGTTGCAGCGGTCCAGCAGGCGTGTGGACGTGTTGCGGGCACGCCGGGCAGCGCTGGCGCGGGCCGAGGCGGTGGCGGTGGCGCGGCACTCCCAGGAACGGGAGTTCCTCGCGTTGCTGCACGACACGGCGTCGGCGACGTTTCTCCTGGTGACGACGCACGGCCGGGATACCGACCCCAGGCAGGTGGCCGAGTACGCACGGCACGACCTGACCGTGCTCACCGGCGCTACGGGTGGACAGTCCTCGCAGGACAGCCCGGTGGACCTGAACGCCGCGCTGCGCTCCGTCGTGGACCGGACTCCACTGACCGTCGACGTCCGCTGGCGGGAAGGGACGGTGGTGCCCGCGTCGGCGGCACTCGCGCTGGTGCGGGCGGTACGTGAAGCGCTGGCCAACGTCGAGCGGCACGCCGCAGTACGCGACGCCACGCTGAGCGTCCACGTCGAGGAGGACCGCGTGGTCGTCGCGGTCGACGACGCGGGCGTGGGGTTCTGCCCTGGCGAGGTGCCGCACTCCCGCCGCGGCATTCGTGGCTCGATCGTCGAACGCATGACCGCGGCCGGCGGCAGCGCCCTTGTCACCTCGCGCCCCGGTACGGGGACCTCGGTGCGGCTGGTGTGGCCCGGTGCCTGAGAGCCGCGCCGCGCGCGACCACGTGCACTCCACGATGCGGATTGCGCTGCTGTGCGTCACCGGCGTCGTGCAATTCGGGCTGTGCGTACGGCCGCTGGTCGAATATGAGTACCGGCCGAAGTGGGTCGCCGTGGCCGCTTTCACGGCACTGGCGCTCGTCACGGCGGCCTGTGGCGTGTGGGTGGTGCGCCGAAAGCCCATACCGGCCGCCGTCGTGGTGGTCGGCACGGCGGTCACGCTGGCAGCCTCGGCCGGTGCCACCCGCGTCCTGCCACCGGGCCAGCACTTCGGCACACCGGACTGGTCGTTCGGCCTGGTGGGGTGGCATCTGTTGCTGCTGCTCCTGGACCGCGTGCCCGTGCTGCTCACCGCCATGGCCGTGCACCTGACGGTGAGCGTTGGTCAATTCCTGTTGGCGGTCGTGCCGGACCGCGCCGGGATCGGTGCCGCGGGCATCGTCGCGTTCGGCACTGCCAGCATCCAGCTGGCGGTCGTGCCGATCTCGCGGATGCTGCACCACAGAACCCGTCAGGCGATGTCGGTGGCTGCCGAGCAGGAGCAGCTGACCACCAGGGTGATGGCGGTCGAGCAGTGGGAACGGGAACAGCGCAGCGTCTTCGCCGGGCAGTTGGGTGTGACACTGCCGCTACTGGCGGACCTGGCCGATGGCGTGCTGGACCCCCGCGACGACGACACCCGACGACGGTGCTCCCTCGCGGCGACCCAGCTCCGCAGGTTGTTCGCCGAGAACGACGAGGTCCCTGATCCGCTGGTGCACGAAGTCACCGCCTGTGTCGATGAGGCCGAACGACGCGGCATCGAGGTGTCGCTGGCGGTCAGCGGCGCGGCCGTGGCGGTGCCCCCCGAGGTGCGTCGGGAACTCACCAGCCCGGTCGTGGCGACGTTGGCGGCGGCGCGGTCCCACGCGCGGGTGAGTGTGCTGCGCACCCACGAGGACGTGCGGGTTGCCGTGATGGCGGATGCCGGCACCGACACCGACATGGTCACCGCGGCCTCCGCGCAGGTCGCAGTCGACTATGACACCTATGGCGAGTACGTGCGAATGGAGGCCAGATGGCAGACGAGGAGCAGCTGAGCGCCGTGATCGTCGATGACCACCCAGCCGTGCTGGCCGGGGTGACCCACTGGCTGTCCTGCGGAACACCGCCGATACGGGTGGCCGCCTCGGGCAGTGACGTCCGCGTCGCGTGGCTCGGTGAGGGTGCCCAGGCCGATGTGGTCATTCTCGACCTGCACCTGGGTGGACCGACCCCGGCGATGGGTGACCTGCGCAGGCTGGTGCAGGCAGGGCGACGGGTCGTCGTCTACTCGATGCGCGCCGACGACGTGATCGCACTTCAGTGCCTGGAACTGGGCGCGCTGAGCTACCTG
>NZ_JBFAVI010000031.1:0-53276 GCF_040679695.1 Micromonospora sp. NPDC052213 | reverse complement strand
CCCGGGCCCGGGACGCCGGCCTCGGCACCGACCGGCGGTGACGGCGCCGGCCGGTGCCGGGCCCTCGGTCAGCCGACCGGCAGCAGGTCGTGGGCGCGCTCGGCCACCACCGCGCCGATCAGCCGGAGGGCGTCGGCGGCGGGCATCGGGTCCAGGGCGCGGCCGCCGCGCAGGCGCAGCGAGACGTCGCCCTCGGCCGCCTCGCGGGGACCGATCACGGCGGCGTACGGGACCCGGGCGCGGGCGGCGTCGCGGATGCGGGCGCCCAGCGAGCCGGCCGACTCCACCTCGACCCGCAGCCCCGCCGCGAGCGCGTCCCGGGCGAGTCGGGCAGCCGCCCCGGCCTGGTCGTCCCCGACCGGCAGCACGACCAGCTGCACCGGGGCGTACCAGGCGGGAAAGGCGCCCTCGTGCACCTCGATCAGGTACGCGAACAGCCGCTCCATGCTGCCGACGAGGCTGCGGTGCACCATCACCGGCCGACGCCGCCCCCCGGTCGGGTCGGTGTACGACAGGTCGAACCGCTCCGGCTTGTCGAAGTCGAGCTGGACGGTGGAGAGGGTGGACTCCCGCCCGGCGGCGTCCAGCACCTGGATGTCGATCTTCGGCCCGTAGAACGCCGCCTCCCCCGGGGCCTCGGTGAACTCCACCCCGTCGAGCGCGGCACGGAGCAGTTCCTCGGCCCGCGCCCACTGGTCGTCGTCCCCGACGTACTTCTCCCCCGGCCCGCGCAGCGACAGCCGGAACCCCGCCGGCCGTACGCCGAGCGCGGCGTGCGCCTCGCGGATCAGCCGGAGGATCTCCGCCACCTCCTCGCCCACCTGCTCCAGTGCGCAGAAGTTGTGCGCGTCGTTGAGCGAGATGGCCCGCACCCGGGACAGCCCGCCGAGCACCCCCGAGCGCTCGGCCCGGTACATGCCGCCCAGCTCGGCGATCCGCAGCGGCAGTTCCCGGTAGGAGCGGCCCCGGGCCCGGTAGACGAGGGCGTGGTGCGGGCAGAGCGCCGGGCGCAACACGAACTCGTCGTCGGCGGAGAGCTTCATCGGGGGGAACATGTCGTCGGCGAAGTAGCCGAGGTGGCCGGAGAGCTCGAACAGCTCCCGTTTGCCCAGCGGCGGGGTGTGCACGTGCCGGTAGCCGGCCCGGCGCTCCAGGTCGCGGACGTACTCCTCGACGGCGTGCCGGGCGGCGGCGCCGGCCGGCAGCCAGAGCGGCAGTCCGGCGCCGGCCAGCGGGTCGGAGACGAACAGGTCCAGCTCCCGGCCGAGCCTGCGGTGGTCGATCATGTCGCGCTCCTTGATCGGGTACGACCCGGAAGCGACCCGGTCACCGGACGCCACGAGGCCCCGGGGCGGATCGCCCCGGGGCCTCGTCGACGGTCAGGTCAGTGCGGCGCGCCAGGGTCTCCCGGCGTCGTCGTCAGCACCGCACTGCTCATGCGGCGACGGTACGCCCGCCCGCGCGGGTGCGGCAGCCGATTTTTCGCGGGCGGCGCGGCACCTCGCGCCCTGCCCGGGGTCGCGGGAGCGGGCGGCCCGCGGAACGGGGGCGGGCCGCCGGCACGGGACCTGCCGGCGGCCCGCGGCGGCCCGGTCGTCGAGAACGGGGGACCCGACGGTGGTGGGGCCGCGCGCCGACAACGGTACGCCGACCGACGCGGATCCGCCGACCCTCGGCGGTACGCCGTCGCGTCACCTTCGCCGACGCCCGCTCGTTGGTCCCGGGTAGCCCTGCCGTGTCGGCGGTCACCACGAGCCAGGGCCGTGCCCGGTGACGCCGGACACGCCGTCAGGCTCGACACACCGATCGGCCCCATCCGGCGAGGTGGCAGTGGTGCCCGAACTACTCACTGAGGTCGCGTCGCCGACCTGGGCGTACCTCGCGCTGCTCGGGCTGCTGATCGCCGACGCCTTCGTCCCGGTGATCCCCACCCAGGTCGTCATGATCACCAGCGGCGCCCTGACCGTGTACGGCGGGCTGAACCTGCCGGTGACCATCGCCGTCGGCGCGCTCGGCGTCTTCGCCGGAGACCTCGCCTGCTACCTGCTCGGGCGGGGCGCACCCGGTCGCCGGTCGCCGCGCGACGTCGCGCCGGGCCGCGCCCGACGGGTCGCCAGCCGGGTCACCCAGGGGCTGCGCCGGCCCGGCCCGCTCGTCATCCTGCTCTGCCGCTTCGTGCCGGGCGGCCGGATGGCGGCCTGCTTCTCGGCCGGCCGCAGCCGGTACCCGTACCGGCTGTTCCTGCTCTACGAGGGCCTGGCGGCGCTGGGCTGGGCGACGTACGGCGGGCTGGTCGGGCACCTGGGCGGGACGGCGCTGACCGAGTCGGCGTGGCGGCTGGCGGTGATCGCGGCGGTGGCGGCGGCCGGGTTCGCGGCGGCGGGCTGGGCCATGACCGTCGTCGGTGCCCGGCGGGCGGCCGGGCCGGATCCGGCGGTGCCGGTCGTCGTCGGGGCGCGGGCGGACGTTCCCGGGGCGGACCGACCCACCCCGGCCGCCTAGGGGTGGTCCCCGGGGCCGATCTCGGTGGCCCGCCCGGATCCGTCTGGGGTCCCCTGCGGGACAGGCTGAGGCATGCCTGGTACCCGGAACAGTGGACTGCTGGCCCTCGGCGGGATCGCCGTGGCGGCGCTGCTCGCCGTGATCGGCCACCTCGAGGTGAACGACGACCTGGACCCCTGGGCACTGACCGTCAGCGACTTCGCGGTCTCCGACCGCGGTGGCGTGATCGACGCGGCCATGGTCGTGCTCGCCGCGGCCACCGCCGTGCTCCTGCCCGCCCTGCGGCGCGCGCACCGCGCCCCCGCCGCCCGCCCGGGGCGGGCCGCCGAACTGCTCCTGGCCGCCTGGATCGGCGGGCTGCTGCTGGCCGCGGTCGTGCCGACGAACGAGCCCGGCCTGCCCATGGACACCGCCGCCTACGTCCACCGGTACGCCTCGGTGGTCGCCTTCCTGGCGCTGCCGCTCGCCGGCTGGCTGCTCGCGGCCCGGCTGCCGGCCATCGCCCGCGCGGTCCGCGGACTCACCCTGGTCAGCCTGGCCCTCGCCGCGACGATGGTCTGGTCGGCCTACCCGGGCGACCGGCTGCTGCTCGGGCTGGTCGAGCGGCTGCTCATCCTCACCGAGGTCGCCGTGCTCGCCGTCGTCGCGGTCACCCTGCTCCGCCGGTCACCCACGGCCGACCTCCCGGGCGGCCGGGTCACTCCAGCTCGTGGAGCATGAGCTGGCGGGCGGCCTCGGTGATGGAGCCGGAGAGGCTCGGGTAGATCGTGATGGTCTGGGCCAGCTCGTTGACGGTGAGGTTGTTCTCCACCGCCATGGTGATCGGCAGGATCAGCTCGCTCGCCTTCGGCGCCACCACCACGCCGCCGATCACCTGGCCGCTCGCCGGTCGGCAGAAGAGCTTGACGAAGCCGTCGGCGAGGCCGTCCATCTTCGCGCGGGCGTTGCCGTCCAGCGGCAGCATGACCTGCCGGGCCGGCACCTTGCCCGCGTCGACCTCGTCCTGCGAGACGCCGACGGTGGCCAGCTCCGGGTCGGTGAACACGTTCGCCGCGACGGTACGCAGCCGCAGCGGCCGGACGGCCTCGCCGAGCGCGTGCCACATCGCGATCCGGCCCTGCATGGCGGCGACGCTGGCCAGCGGCAGCACCCCGGTGCAGTCGCCGGCGGCGTAGATGCCGGGCACGTTGGTGCGGGAGACCCGGTCGACGGTGACGTACCCGCCCCGGGCCAGCTCGACGCCGTACTCGGCCAGGCCCAGGTCGGCGGTGTTGGGGATCGAGCCGACCGCGATCAGCGCGTGCGAGCCGGACACCTTCCGGCCGTCGGAGAGCTCGACCTCCACCCCGTCGGCGGTGCGGCGCACGGCGTCGGCCCGGGAGTTGTTCAGGATGCTCATGCCCCGGTTGCGGAAGACCCGCTCGATGGCCATCGCCGCGTCGGCGTCCTCGTGCGGCATCACCCGGTCGCGGCTGGAGACCAGGGTCACCTGGACGCCCATCGCGAGGTAGGCGCTGGCGAACTCGGCGCCCGTGACGCCGGAGCCGACCACGACCAGGTGCTCGGGCAGCTCCGGCAGGTCGTACACCTGGCGCCAGGTCAGGATGCGCTCGCCGTCCGGTACGGCGGTGGGCAGTTGGCGCGGGGTGGCGCCGGTGGCGATCAGCACGGTCGACGCGTCGATCGTGTGCTCCCCACCGCCGTCGGCCGGGGTGACGACCACGCGGTGGGTGTGCCCGAGCGTGTCCTCGCCGAGCCGGGCAGTGCCCGCGACGAAGGTCACCCCCGCCTTGACCAGCTTGGCGTGGATGTCGGCGGACTGGGCCAGCGCGAGGCGCTTGACCCGCTCGTGCACCGCCCGGGCGTCGACGGTGACGGCCTCCAGCCCGTCGGAGTGCACCCCGAACTCCTCGGTGTCCCGGTAGCCGGTCACCACCTCGGAGCTGGCGATGAACGTCTTCGACGGGACGCAGTCGGAGAGCACGCAGGCCCCGCCGGCGCCCTCGGCCTCCACGACGGTGACGTCGGCGTCAAGCTGCGCGGCGACCAGGGCGGCCTCGTAGCCCGCCGGTCCGCCGCCGATGATCACGATCCGGCTCACAGCGCTCGCCCTTCGTCAGTGCTCACAGTGACTTTCTTCTCCCGAACGCGTCCGACACGCACCGTCGTATTCTCCCCCACCCGGCGGGCGGGCTATCGTCATCGCCGTGCGTCATTACGCCGCCTACGGCTCAAACCTCGACCCCGCCCGCATGCGCGCCTACTGCCCGCATTCGCCGATGGTGGGCACCGGCTGGCTGGAAGGCTGGCGGCTCACCTTCGCGGGCGAGGACGTGATCGGCTGGGAGGGCGCGGTCAGCACCGTCGTCGAGTCCCCCGGCGACCGGGTGTTCGTGGCGCTCTACGACATCCACCCCTACGACGCCGCCCAGCTCGACGAGATCGAGGGGGTTACCGCCGGCACGTACCGCAAGCTGCACGTGCGCGTCTCCACCCTCGACGGTGACGTGACCGCGTGGGTCTACGTCTTCGACGGCTACGAGGGCGGCCTGCCCACCTCGTGGTACCTGTCGGAGATCGCGAACGCCGCCGAGAAGGCGGGCGCGCCGGACGACTACGTCACCGATCTGCGGTCCCGCCCCACCGGCACCGCGTCTGCCTGACGCGGCCCGTCGGCCCAGCGCGATTCCCACGGCCCCAGTCTGCTACCGGGCGGACCGCCGCCACGATCCGGCCCCGGCCGGGGTCGTCAATCACACACCCGTGGCCGGGACGACCAACTCGTACATGTCGGTCCAGCGCACCTCGCGCAGCCCCAAGGACCGGTAGAGCGTGACCGGGGCGGTCGGATTGGTCAGGTCGACGCCCAGCCCGGCGGACTCCCGGCCCTTGGCGGCATAGACGGTGAAGGCCCGCCACAGCAGCGCCGCCCCCACCCCCCGCCGCCGGTACGCCGGCAGCACCGACAGGGCCCGCACGAAGCCCTCGTTCTGCTCCAGCGCCTGGTCGGAGGACTGGAGCGCCCCGGCCGGCACCCCGTCGACCTCGGCGACGAACCACTCGTCCCAGGTGGTGCCGAACGGGATGATCCGCTCCCGCCACCGGTCGAAGCCGACGGGCTCGTAGTCCGGGGTGTCGCGGAACGCGATGTCGTAGATGCGGTGGAACTCGCGCAGGTCGGCCTCGTCGTCGCCGCGCAGCGGGCGGACGGTCACCCCGGGCGGGGGCGGCGGCTCGGCGGGCAGCCCGGCCAGCGACCGGCGCATCCGCACGTACCGCTTGGCGAGGGTGAACCCGGCCTCGGCCAGTTCCGCCGCCCAGCGCGTCTCGGGGGCGAAGCCGGCGGTGCGGACGGTCAGGGCCGGCACACCCCGCTCGGCGGCGCGTTCGGCGACGCGGTCGAGCTGCCGGGCGAGCAGCGGCGCGCGCACGTCGGCGCCGCGCTCCGGGTCCACGTACACCTCGACGAACTCGCGCCCCACGCCGGTCGGGTTGTCCAGCGTCGCCCAGGCCACGACCACGCCCTCCGGGTCGGTGACCAGCCACGAGTCGCGCGCCGGGTCGAAGAACGGTGCGGTCAGCGCAGCCGTCACGTCCTCGGCGTCGAAGTCGGGGTAGCCGACGGCGAAGGTGTCGGCGGCGTGCACCACGGCCAGGATCGCCGGGACGTCGTCCAGGGTGGGGCGGCGGGCGTGCCAGCCGGCGGGGAGAGTCACGGGGGCGATCCTGACAGGCGGGGCGCCGGACCGCCGCCGAATTTCGCGCGGCCCCAGGTCACGCCGGCCGGGCGTCGGGCGTCGGCCCGTACCGGTCCGGGGCGCCGGCACGGGTGCGGGCGGAAGCGGGCTCAGCCCCGGCCCGCCAGGTGGGCCCGGGTCGCGAAGAGCAGGTCCACCAACTCGGCGCCGTCCGCCGGACCGAGTGCCGCGAACGCCGGCGAGGCCAACCGGTCGGTCACCGCCTCGGCCCAGAGGCGCCGCCGGACCAGCGGCCCGACCGGCGGGTACGGCGGCTGCCAGCCGCAGGCCACCGCGCCCGCCTCCCCCTCCGGCCCGGCGAGGACGGCCTCCAGCGGAGTCATCCCGCCGGCCCGGACGGCGAGCAGGTACGCCCCGGCGAAGTGCTCCCGGAGCAGGCGCAGGCCGACGGCCGCCCGGGCGCCGGCGGTGCGCTCCGGCACCGGCATCGCCCGCCACGCGGCGAAGAGCGGCATGCCGCTGGCGTCCGCCGCCTCGACGGCCCGGCCGAGCAGCGCCGCGAGCCGACCCGCCCCGGGGAGGGCGTCGAGGTGTTCGTCGCCCCAGCGGCAGCACTCGGCGAGGGTGGCGGCGGCCACCTCGACCGGCCGGACGGTGCGCAGGGCCGCGTCCCATCCGTCGGCGACCGCGTCGGGGGCGAGGAAGCCGAGGGCGGCGGCGACCGTCTCGGCCCGGACGTCCCCGAGGGCGCCGGCCCGGCCGGTGACGTAGAACGCCCAGCCGGAGATCCCGAGCAGCCGGGCCCGGCGCAGGGTGGCCGGGCAGCGGGTGAACGCGTCACCGAGTTCGAGCACCACGGGCTTGCTGGCCGCGGCGACCTGCTCCGGCGTCATCCGGCCGCTCCCGGGTCGACCCGTCCCTCCACAGGGGTCAGTCTGCCGCGTCGTCGCCCGGCTCGGCATCCCCCTCTTCGGCGTCGAGGGCCTCGACCGCCGCCTCGACCTCGCCGGCGCGGCGGCGGGCGGCGGTGGCCGTCCGTTCCGCCCCGCGGCGGGCGAGCTTCGCCCGGCTCAGGTCCTGCTCGGCGACGGCCCGCCGCCGTTCCAGCTCGGCCAGCTCCGCCTCGATCGCGTCCAGGGCGGCGGCGCCGTCGCGCTCGGCCGCCGTCGCGTCGGCCAGCTCCGCCTCGGCCCGTTCCTGGTCGGTACGCGCCTTCGCCAGTTCCTTCTCCAGCGCCCGCCGCCGGCGGGCCCGTTCCGCCCGGGCCGCTCGTTCCGCCTGCTCGGCGCGGAGGGCGGCCCGGTCGGCGCCGGCCCGCCGCTTCCCGGCCGGCTCGGGCCGGGGCTCCGGTTCCGGCTCCTCGCCGCCGGTCACCAGGCGCAGCTGCGGGCGGGGCACCTCCCCGAACCCGGCGTAGTTGGCGGCCCGCAGCAGCCGGCCGGAGCGGACCTGCTCGGCGACCTCGGTGTCGGAGAGCGCGGCGTTGAGGGTGCCCTCCACCTCGGCCAGCGGCAGCTTCCCGGCCGACGGCGCCCCCTCGGCCTCGGCCGCCAGCTTGCGCACCTCGGCGACGAGCGCGCCGACCACCGCCCGCCGCTGGGCGGACAGCTCCCGCAGCCGGGGCCCGCGCAGTTCGCGCTGGGCGGACCGCAGCGCCTCGGCGAGCTGGGCCAGGTCGGCGACCAGTTCGGGGCGGCGGATGGCGAGCAGGTTGACCAGCCAGGCGGCCACGGTGGGACGACGCAGCCGGGCGATCTCCCGGGCGGTCTTCGGGTCGCCGGCCCGGCGCGCCTCGGCGGCGGCCTCGTCGCGGATCGCGACGAACCGGTCCGGCGGGGTGGTGTAGAGCCGGTGCACCAGCTCTCGGGGCGGGCCGGGCATCGCCGTCAGGCGTCGATTCGCGTGCCCGGTTCGAGCCGGCGGTAGTCGACCTCGGAGAGCCGGGTGAAGTTGCTGTTCAGGACGCCGAGCCCGTGGTCGTTGAGCAGCCCGTCGTGCAGCGCGTACGCCCGGCGCGGGGCGACGGCGCGGAGGAAGTCCAACGACTCGGAGAACTTCGTCCACGGGGCGTGGATCGGCAGGAAGAGCGTGTCGACCTGCACGTCCTCCGGGACGACCAGGGAGTCCCCGGGGTGGTAGACCACGTCGCCGATCAGGTAGGCCAGGTTGTCCACCACCGGGAGGTCGGGGTGGATCACGGCGTGCCGGCCGCCGTAGGCGCGCACCGGCACCCCGGCGGCCGTGAACGACTGTCCGGGCTGGACCGGGTCGAGCGCCTCGGCCGCGTCGCCCAGGGTGCCGGCGAGGGAAGCCGGGCCGTGGATGCGGAACGGACGCCGGTCGAGCTGCCGGGTGACCGCCTCGACGTGCACGTGGTCGGGATGCTCGTGGGTGATCAGCACCGCGTCCGCCCCGTCGAGCGCCGCGGGCTCGCTGAACACGCCCGGGTCGACGACGAGCACTCCCCCGTCGTGCTCCACCCGGAGGCAGGAGTGGGCGTACTTGGTGATGTGCATCGTGACTCCAAGATTATCGAATCGTGATGTCCTGAGCGCAGTCTGCCGGAACCGGCGTGTTGGCGCGCCGCGTCTGACGTATCGCCCCACACGGGGGCGAGGACGAGGGGAGCCGGGATGGACGGACGGGAACGACGGCGTCGGGGCGTACGGCTGACGGCCGCCGCGCTGGTCGCGCTGCTGGGGTTGGCGGCCTGCGGCAGCGGCGACTCGGGCGGGAGCAACGACTCGGCCGTCAGCGCGCCGCAGGCCGCCCCGGCGGACAAGGACCGGGCCGGCGGCAGGGCGGAGCAGGGCGGCGGGCAGGCCGAGCGGGGCGGCGGGCAGGCCGAGCAGGGCGGTGCCGGCGCGCCGGACCTGCGGGTGGACCAGCGGTCCATCATCTACACCGGCACGATGCGGGTGCAGGTGGACGATGTGGACGCCGCTTCGCGGAGCGCGATCGCCACCGTGACGGCAGTCGGCGGCTTCGTCGGCGGCGACCAGCGGCGCAGCGCCGACGCCGACGCGACGGCGCAGCTGGAGCTGCGGGTGCCGGCGGCGAAGTTCCACGAGGTCGTCGACGAGCTGGCGAAGCTGGGCCGGCAGCAGCGCCGGGAGATCCACACCGAGGACGTCACCGAGCAGGTGGTCGACCTGGACGCCCGGATCACCACCCAGCGCGCCCGGGTGGAGAGCGCCCGCCGGCTGCTGGCCCGGGCCACCACGATCACCGATCTGGTGTCGCTGGAGAACGAGCTGTCCCGCCGGGAGGCCGACCTCGCCTCGTTGGAGGCGAAGAAGAAGCGGCTGGCGGACCTGACAAGCCTGTCCACGATCACCGTGTCGCTGGTCGGGCCGGACGTCAGCACCGCCGACGAGGAGACCGAGATCGGCTTCCTGGTCGGGCTCAAGGGCGGCTGGCAGGTCTTCCTTACCTCGATGACCGTCCTGCTGACCGTGCTGGGCGCGGTGCTGCCCTGGCTGCTGGTGTTCGGCGTACCGCTGGTGGTGCTGCTGGTGGTGCTGCGCCGGCGGCGGCGCAGGGGCCCGCCGCCGGTGACGCCGGCCGGGCCGGCGGCGCCGCTGCCTACCGCGCCGCCGCCAGTGCCCGCAGCGCGGTCTGGACCATGAGCCGCACGCCGACCGGGATGGCCCGCTCGTCGACGTCGAACGAGGCGCGGTGCAGGTCCACGTTCGGGCCGGAGCGGCCCACGCCGAGCCGGGCGAGCGCGCCGGGGACGTACTCCAGGTACCAGGAGAAGTCCTCGCCGCCCATGCTCTGCGGGGTCTCGGCGACGCCCTCCGGCCCGAGCGCGGCGGCGGTGGCGGCGCTCAGGATCTGGATGGCCCGCGAGTCGTTGCTGACCGGGGGGCGACCGCGCAGGTATTCGAGGTCGACGGTGGCCCCGGTCGGCGCGATGACGTCGCGGACGACCTGACCCACGATCTTGGGGGCCAGCTCCCAGGTGTCGCGGTCCATCACCCGCAGGGTGCCGGAGGCGCACGCCTCGGAGGGGATGACGTTGTAACGGGTGCCGGCCGAGGCGTGGCCGAACACCAGCAGCAGCCCGCTGTTGGCCGGCACCCGGCGGCTGACCAGGGCCGGCACCTCGGTGATCAGGCGGCCCAGCGCGTCGACCAGGTCGACGGTCAGGTGCGGTCGGGCGGTGTGCCCGCCGGGGCCGGTGAGCCGGACGGTGACGTTGTCGGCGGCGGCGGTGATCGGGCCGACCCGCAGGCCGACCTTGCCGACCGGCTGGTTCGGGTCGCAGTGCAGCGCGAAGATCTGCACCACGTCGTCGAGGCCGCCGGCCTCGATGACCTCCAGCGAGCCGCAGGGCAGGATCTCCTCGGCCGGCTGGAAGATCAGCCGGACCCGGCCGGGCAGCTCGCCGAGGTCGGCGAGCTGCGCCAGCAGCATGCCGACGCCGAGCATGACGGTGGTGTGCACGTCGTGGCCGCAGGCGTGGCAGACGCCGTCCACGGTGGAGCGGTACGGCACGTCCTTCGAGTCGGTCAGCGGCAGCGCGTCGATGTCGGCGCGCAGCGCGACCACCGGGCCGTCGGGGCGGCCGTCGATGTCGCAGATGACCCCGTTGCCCTTGGGGAGCAGTCGCGGGCTCAGCCCCGCCAGGGAGAGCTCCCGGGCGATCAGGGCGGCCGTCTCGAACTCCTCGCCGGAGAGCTCCGGATGCGAGTGGAGGTGACGGCGGGTGGCGATCAGCCCGGGCACCCGGAGGGCGAGCAGGTGGTCCAGCTCGAACGGCAGGGGCTGGGACCCGGACGGCGCCTCCGGCCAGGACGACGCCAGCTGGTTGCCGGTCGGCAGCGTCAACGCACTCGTCACGTCGAATTCTCGTTCACTAGAGATGGATGGATCATCAGGAACAGCAGACAGCCTAGACCTCCGGCGGTGACGCTGCGCAACGTCGTTCCGGTGATGATCAGAGCGCGCAGCGTCACGAATGCCCTGCTGGGAGCGTTCGTAGATCTGCGGGACAGCAGGTAGATCGCGTTCGAACGCCGTCATCTGCCCCACACCTCCTACACCGCGTAACCGACCCGGTCGTCACCGAATCGACGCCGATCTCGGGAGCCGTCGTTCCGAATTGTCGCATTAGTCGGTCCGGTGAACTGACACTCGGACAATTACGCGACCGCTGTCGGCGGCGAGGCCCCGAAGACGGTCACACGGCCGAGCACGGAACGACCGCACACCCTGTGCGTCCGGTTCCACCCCGTCGGGATACCCCCGAACCCCTCCGGCAACCGCCGTGACCGGTGGGCCACGCCGCCCCGCCGCACGCGGAAGCCCCTCCGGCGGCGTCGCCGGGCCTGCTCCGCGGTCTGCGTCGCCGATCGGCGACGGGAACTGACTCCGACTGTAGCGCTCGCCCGGCACGCGGCGCGACCTGCGCAAACGCCCCGACCGACCGGCCTGCGGAATCCGCCGGAACGGCCGACGGCCGGTGGGGTCGGAAGCGGTCAGAAGCGGTCGGCCGGGCGGTGCAGCCCCCACACCTGGCGCAGGGTGCCGCAGACCTCGCCGACGGTGGCGCGGGCCCGCAGCGCCTCCTTCATCGGGTAGAGCACGTTCTCCGTGCCCTCGGCGGCGGCCCGTAGCTCCGCCAGCGCCCGCTCGACCGCGCCCGCGTCCCGCTCGGCGCGCAGCCGGGCCAGCCGGTCGGCCTGCGCCGCCTCGATCGCCGGGTCGACCCGCAGCGGCTCGTACGGCTCCTCCTCGTCGATGGCGAACCGGTTGAGGCCCACCACCACCCGCTCGCCGGAGTCGATCTCCTGCGCGATCCGGTACGCGGACTGCTCGATCTCCCGCTTCTGGAAGCCCGCCTCGATGGCGTCGACCGCCGAACCGTGGTCGAAGACCCGGTCCATCAGCTCGGTCGCCGCCGCCTCGATCTCGGCGGTCATCGCCTCCACCACGTACGAGCCGGCGAACGGGTCGACGGTGGCGGTCAGGTCGGTCTCGTACGCCAGCACCTGCTGGGTGCGCAGCGCCAGCCGGGCCGCCTTCTCGGTGGGCAGCGCGATGGCCTCGTCGAAGCTGTTGGTGTGCAGCGACTGCGTGCCGCCGAGCACCGCGCCGAGCCCCTGCACCGCCACCCGGACCAGGTTCACCTCGGGCTGCTGGGCGGTGAGCTGCACGCCCGCCGTCTGGGTGTGGAAGCGCAGCATCATCGACTTCGGGTCCTTGGCGCCGAACTCGTCGCGCATCAGCCGGGCCCAGATCCGCCGGGCGGCCCGGAACTTCGCCACCTCCTCCAGCAGCGTGGTGCGGGCGACGAAGAAGAACGACAACCGGGGTGCGAAGTCGTCCACGGCCAGCCCCGCCGCGAGCGCGGCCCGGACGTACTCGACGCCGTTGGCCAGGGTGAACGCGATCTCCTGCGCGGGCGTCGCGCCGGCCTCGGCCATGTGGTAGCCGGAGATGGAGATGGTGTTCCACTTCGGCACCTCCTTGCGGCAGTAGCCGAAGGTGTCGGCGACCAGCCGCAGCGAGGGCTTCGGCGGGAAGATGTACGTCCCCCGGGCGATGTACTCCTTGAGGATGTCGTTCTGGATCGTGCCGTTCAGCGCCGTGCCGGGGACGCCGTTCTCCTCGGCCACGAGCTGGTAGAGCAGGAGCAGCACCGAGCCGGGCGCGTTGATGGTCATCGACGTGGAGACCTTGTCCAGCGGGATGCCGTCGAAGAGCAGCCGCATGTCCTCGATCGAGTCGATGGCCACCCCGACCTTGCCCACCTCGCCGTGCGCGATCGGGTCGTCGGAGTCGTAGCCCATCTGCGTCGGCAGGTCGAAGGCGACCGAGAGGCCCATCGTGCCGGCCCGCAACAACTGGTGGTACCGCGCGTTGGACTCGGTGGCGGTGCCGAAGCCGGCGTACTGGCGCATCGTCCAGGGACGGGAGGTGTACATGGTGGGGTAGACCCCCCGCGTGTACGGGAACTCGCCCGGGCCGCCCAGCCGGGAGTCCAGGTCCTCCGGAAGGTCGGCGGCCGTGTAGACGCCCTTGATCGGGAAACCGGACTCGCTTGACCGCCGTTCGCTCATTAGCGGATGGTAGGACGCGCGACGGCGCCGGCGGGTGAGGGATAGCGCACACCCGACCCGTGGACATCGACGAGAGGTGAACGTCAAGGCACGTATGGTCCAGTTCGGTAAACGTCCGTCGCGTCGGGTTTCGCATCGGGCGTCGGAACCAGCAAGATAGGGGAGTTGTGTCCCAGCCCCCCTCGATTTCCCCCGGTGGCTTTTCTGTGACTCAGATCCCGACGTGGAGCGGCGGACCAGTCAGTCCCCCCAACGGACGCGCGACCCCCGGCACGACCATCGGTGGTCGTTACTCGCTGCGTTCCGCGGTGGGCAACGGCGGCATGGGCACGGTCTGGCGTGCCACAGACACGCTCCTGCGGCGGGACGTCGCCGTCAAGGAGGTCGTCCTGCCCCCGGGTCTGGCCCCCAGCGACCGCGACGCCATGTACGAGCGCACCCTGCGCGAGGCCCGCGCGGCGGCCGCGATCCAGCACCCGGCCGTCGTGCAGGTCTACGACGTGGTCACCGAGGGCGGCCGGCCCTGGATCGTGATGGAGCTGCTCGACGCCCGCAGCCTCGCCGACATGGTGATCGAGGACGGGCCGGTCGCGCAGCGGGTGGTCGCCAAGATCGGCATAGCGCTGCTCGGCGCGCTGGAGGTGGCGCACGCGATCGGCGTGCTGCACCGCGACGTCAAGCCGGCCAACGTCCTGATCTGCGCCGACGGCCGCTGCGTGCTGACCGACTTCGGCGTGGCCCGGATGCCCACCGACGTGCAGCTCACCACCCCCGGGATGGTGCTCGGCTCGCCGCACTTCATCTCCCCGGAGCGGGCGATGGGCCAGGAGTTCGGCCCGCCGAGCGACCTGTTCTCGCTGGGCGTCACGCTCTACACGGCGGTGGAGGGGCGGCCCCCGTTCGACAAGGGCGACCCGATCGAGACCATGCACGCGGTGGTCGAGGACCCGCCCGCCCCGCCGCAGCGCAGCGGGCCGCTGACCCGGGTGCTGATGGGCCTGCTGGAGAAGGACCCGGCCCGCCGCCTCGACGTGCACACCGCCCGGGCGATGCTGCGCGAGCTGCTCGCCGGCCCGCTGACCAGCAACGCCGCCGCGGTGAACTCGATGACCGACCCGTACTCGGTCGTGCCGGTGCAGCAGCGGCCGCTGCCCGCCCCGCCGGCCGCCCAACCCGAGCAGCCGAAGCCGACCGGGCAGATCGGCGGGCGGGCGATGCTCAACCCCGGCGAGTCGCTCACCGACCGGCTGGCCGCGCTGCGCCGGGGCGAACGCCCCGCGCAGGCCGCCCTCCCCGCCAGCCCCACCGCGATGGAGGACACCAGCGCCGACGCGCTGGCCGGGCCGCTGCACACCCCCACCGGCGCGATGCCGGCCCCGGGCACCCCCGCGCCGGCCGCCCGCACCTACGGCGGCCCCGAGGCCACGCCGCAGGTCGCCGGCTCCGACGCCACCCAGCAGCTGCGCACCAACGCGGCCGGCCTGGTCGGGTTCGGCGGCCAGCCGGACGCCACCCAGCGGATGGCGACCGGCGCGCCCGCCTTCGGGCAGCCGGACGCCACCCAGCGGGTGGGTGTGGGCGCCCCCGTCTTCGGCGGCCCGCCGGAGGCCACCCAGCACCTCGGCGGCACGTACGGCGGCGGCCAGTGGTCGGTGCCGGGCACCGGGCAGCCCTGGGCGACCCCCGCCACCGCGCCGGCCGCGGGCGGTCCCGGCGGCGGGCTCGGCGGCCGGGTGGGCGCGATCGGCAACCAGATCGTCGGCACCGTCAAGGGCTGGCCCCGCAAGGTGCAGCTCGCCGCCGCCGGCGGCCTGGCCGTGGTGCTGCTGATCGGGGCGGTCGTCCTGTTCACCGGCGGCGACGACACGCCGACGGTTCCGCAGACCGCCCCGACCACGGCGGCCCCGGCCGGCGGCGCGCCCGAGATGAAGGAGCACTCCGGCAAGGGCGTGCGGGTCATGGTGCCGCAGGGCTGGGAGCGCAAGAGCGCCGGCAACTGGGTCGACTACGTCGACCCGCAGGACGAGGGCCGCAAGGTGCGGATCCTGGTGGAGGACTTCCGCACCACCTCGATCCGCTGGGCCGAGGTCGCCGAGGACGGTCTGAAGAACCGCTCCAAGTCCTGCGCGAAGCCGTACGCCCAGCTCGCCATGAACGAGATGGAGTGGGTCGGCAAGCAGGCGGCCGAGTTCGAGTACACCTGCGGCGAGGGCGAGGCCAAGCGGCACGGTGTCTGGCGCGGCGTGGTCCACGACGGCAAGTCGTACTCGTTCTACCTCACCTCCACCGACGCCAAGTTCGCCGAGAGCAAGCCGATCTTCGACGAGATGGTGAAGACGTTCCAGCTCACCGACGCCGGCTGATCGCAGGGGAAGAGAAGCGGTGATCCGCCGGCGTGCTATCAAGAGGCATGCCGGCGGAAACCACTGACATCGACGACATTCGCGAGCAAGCACGGCGCTGGCTCGACGACGACCCCGACCCGGCCAGCCGGGACGAGCTGCGGGCGGTGCTCGACCGCCTGCCGGCGAGCGCCCCGGAGCTGGCCGACCGGTTCGCCGGCCCGTTGACCTTCGGCACCGCCGGGCTGCGCGGCCCGCTGCGCGCCGGCCCGAACGGGATGAACCTCGCGGTGGTCACCCAGGCCGCCGCCGGCCTGGTCGCCTGGCTCGCGGCCCAGGGCGGCACCGGCCCGCTGGTGATCGGGTACGACGCCCGGCACGGCTCCCGGCAGTTCGCCGAGCGGACGGCCCAGGTCGCCACCGGCGCGGGGCGCCCGGCGCTGCTGCTCCCCCGCCCGCTGCCCACCCCGGTGCTCGCGTACGCGGTGCGGCACCTCGGGGCGGTCGCCGGAGTGATGGTGACCGCCAGCCACAACCCGCCGCAGGACAACGGCTACAAGGTCTACCTCGGCGCGGAGCTGGGCGGGGCGCTCGGGGCGGGCGCGCAGATCGTGCCGCCGGCCGACGCCGGCATCGAGGCCGCGATCCGGTCGGTCGGCCCGCTGGCCGAGGTGCCGCTCGGCCCGGCCGGGCAGGTGCTCGGCGACGACCTGGTGGCCTCCTACGTGGAGCGGGCCACCGGGGTGATCGACCCGGACGGGCCGCGCGACCTGGCCGTGGCGTACACGCCGCTGCACGGGGTGGGGGCGGCGGTGCTCACCGCGGCCTTCGCCCGGGCCGGCTTCCCCGTGCCGGGGGTGGTGCCCGAGCAGGCGGAGCCGGACCCGGCATTCCCGACCGTCTCCTTCCCCAACCCGGAGGAGCCGGGGGCGGTGGACCGGCTGGTCGCCCTCGCCGAGTCGACCGGCGCGGACATCGCCATCGCCAACGACCCGGACGCGGACCGCTGCGCGGTGGTCGTCCGGGACACCGGCCCGGCGGCGAGCGCCCGCGGGGAGGTCGCCGGTCCCACGGAGCCGGACGCCGACCGGCCCGGCTGGCGGATGCTGCGCGGTGACGAGGTGGGCGTGCTGCTGGCCGACCACCTGATGCGGCGCGGCGTCACCGGCCTGTACGCCACCACGATCGTGTCGTCGTCCCTGCTGCGGGCCATGTGCGCCGCCCGGGGCCTGCCGTACGACGAGACGCTGACCGGGTTCAAGTGGATCGTGCGGGCCGGCGGCGGGGCCGAGCCGCTGGTCTACGGCTACGAGGAGGCGCTCGGCTACTGCGTCGCCCCGGAGCACGTCCGCGACAAGGACGGCATCACCGCCGCGCTGACGGTGGCCGAGCTGGCCGCCGGGCTGAAGACGCAGGGACGCACCCTGACCGACCGGCTGGACGAGCTGGCCGCCGAGTTCGGCGTGCACCACACCGACCAGCTCTCGGTGCGGGTGGACGACCTGCGGGTGATCGCCGACGCCATGGCCCGGATCCGCGCCGCGACGCCGACCGCGCTGCTCGGCCACCCGGTCACGGAGGCGCAGGACCTGCTGCCCGAGGCGGACGTGGTGATCCTGCGCACCGGGGCCGCGCGGGTGGTGATCCGGCCGTCCGGCACCGAGCCGAAGCTGAAGGCGTACCTGGAGGTGGTGGAGCCGGTGGCGGACGGCGACGTCGCCGCGGCCCGCGCCCGGGCCGCGGAGGCCGTCGCGGCCCTGCGCGCGGAGATCGCGGCCGCCCTCGGTCTCTGATCGGGCTTCCGGGCACCCGCCCGCTGCGCCCTTTGCTCTGCTTCACCCGACGCAACGGAAACGCGCCACACGTGTTGCGTGGGTTGAAGCAGAGCAAAGGGGCCGGGGTGGTGTCGGATCGGGCGTGCGCGTGGCGTCAGCGGCGCGGGCAGCGCCGGATCGCTGGCGTGCGCGTCGTGTCAGCGGCGCGGGCCGAGGGCGGCGTCCACCGCGCTCCCCAGGGCGGCCACGACCAGGCCCACCGAGGGGCGGACGACCGAGTCGTCGAGGCTGACGTTGCCGGAGAAGCCGGCACCGCCGGCGATCTCCTCCAGGCGGCGGCGGGCGTCCCGGGCCGCGTCGCCGGTCAGGCCCAGGGCCGGCTCCATCCGCAGCACCGCGACCAGGGTGGCCAGGGCGGCGGTCCGCTCGTCGGGGAGCTGCCCGTCGGCCAGCGCCTCGGCGAGCCGGCGCCGGGTGTCCGCCTCGACGGCGGGATCCACCGTCGGGTAGCGGTGCACGTGGATGAAGCCCAGCTCGGTCTCGTCGACGTCCCGCACCACGCCCTGGGTGCACAGGGCGTCGAGGATCTTGTCGCGCAGGCCGTGCCGCAGCCGCTGCACCCAGGACGACGGGCTGTGCGGGGTGTCGGCGGCGATGCGGGCGAGCACCCCGTCAACGAGCGGCTCGCCGGTCGGCGTCGGGTCGGCCACCGTCAGGGCCCCCTCGGAGTAGACGATCCGCCCGGCCAGGGCCAACTCGATCAGTACCGCGGCGGCCATTCCCAGGTCGAGGCTGATCCGCGGCATGGTCGCCTTGCCGGTCTCGTCGTCGTACGCGAGGAGAAGCAGCTCTTCGGCGAGAGCAACACCAGTCATGGCCGGAGACGCTAGCGGGTGCGCGCATTCCGCGCACCAACTCGACGTCGATGGCGCGCCGCCGCCCCCGTACGCCTCCTCGCCTCCGCCGTCGTCGGGGCAGGTGAAGTGCCTGCTCCACCCGCCCGGACGATCGTGGTGGTCAGCCGAGCGTGTCGGTACGAGTGGCCTCGATCAGCAACGCGTAGTGCAGGACGCGCCGCCGTGGGGCCAGCTCCAGGTACTCGTGGGCGAGCAGGTCACCGGTTGACGAGTCGAAGACCAGCAGCATCTGCGCCCGCTGCGGGATCTGCGGCCCGTCCGCCGGTGGGGTGAGGTCGGCGGTGACCGCCACGCCCGAACGGCCGGCCCGGTCGACGACCCGGCCGCGCCACACGAAGCCGGGCTTGTCCGCCAGGAGGGTGAGGATGTCGGCCCGGGTCCGCCGCGGCACGAGGTGACGGGCGAAGGTGTCATAGACCCTCTTGGCCACGTCGCCGGCCGGTTGACCGGTCAGGAGTTCACGCGCAAGCGCCGGCCGATCGTTCGGCAGCCGTCGCTCCTCCCAGCCGCGTGGCTCCTCCACAGGCCTTCCCTGGGGCGCGGACGACCCGCTGGGGCTGGGCCGGGTCGCGGTCGCCCGCATCCGGGTGGACCAGTACTCCCGGGACGCCGCGTCGGGGAACTCGACGTCCAGGACTCTCGTGTCCGACCACCGGCCGCCGTCGTGCGCCGCCCAGCTGCGGCGTTCCTGCACGTAGCTCATCATGTGACCCTCGGGAGACTCCGTGATCATGCCTCCCCAGGACTTGACCCGGTGGTAGGCGTAGCGGCCACGGGCTCCGTCGTGCGGCGCGTCCGCGAGGCGCGCGGCAAGTGCCCGCAGGTGCGGCCCGGCTGGTTCGGCGCCAGCGGCGACCTCGTAGGCCACCGGTTGGAGCACGGCCCCATCGACCGGCTGCGGCAGGGTCGGGTCGGCGGGCACCGTCTCATCCCGCAGCACACGCACCATGCCGGCGGAGCCGAGCGCGGCCACCGTGGCGGCTGCGCCGACCAGCACGGCGCGCCGGGGCGTCACCGACCGAGCCGGCCCGGCCGGGGTCGCGGTCGCGTCCTCCGCGCGGAGGATCAGGTCGTGTGCGGAGAACGGTGCCGGCGGTACGACGACGTCACGCGCCGGGTCGGCCGGGTGAAGAAGCTCCCGGACCTGCTGCTTGGTGCGCATGCTGCTCCTCTCAGACGTGGACGGACGCCGGCCGGGCGGCGCGGGCGGGGGTGGGGGCGGCCAGGGCGGTGCGCAGTCGGCGCCGGGCCCGGTAGAGCCGCACGGCGGCGGCGGACCGGGTGCAGCCCAGGACGACGGCGGCATCCGCGACGCTCAGGTCCTCCCAGCCGACCAGCCGGAGGATCTCCTGGTCTGCTTCGGGCAGCGTGCGCAGCGCCCGGTGCAGGTCGAGCACCGGCGCGACGGCGTCGGGCTCGACGATTCGTGCCGGTACGTGGTCCGCCTCGGCGAGCGGGAGCAGGCTCGGACCGCCGCGCCGGGACCGCCACCGGTTCGCCACCACGTGACGCGCGACGGCGTAGAGCCACGGAAGGGCGCGTTCGGGCACCTCGCCGCGCCGCCGCCAGACGACGACGAACACGTCCTGGGCGAGTTCGGCTGCCGCGTCGGCATCGGGAAGCCGGCGCAGGCCGTACCTGACGATGTCCGGGTAGTGCGCGGCGTAGAGGCTGGTGAACCAGCCCTCGCCCCGCTCACCCACGGGTTTCATCTGATCGATCTCCCGACCGCAGTTCCTGACAGGGACACCAGGTATGTGTCGCGGGCGGGGCGGATCGTTACCGGCGACCGGGCGGGAAGTCACCGGCCGGGTGGGACGGCCCTGTCGGCCGGGGGCACCCGCCCCGGCGGGCCGGGGCGGGTGGGGTGGTGTGGGGGCTCCGCCTAGAAGCGGGGCATGCCGCCGAACTGGCGGTCGCCGGCGTCGCCGAGGCCCGGCACGATGAACATCCGGTCGTTGAGGCCCTCGTCGATCGAGGCGGTGACCAGGCGCAACGGCAGGCCGGAGCGCTCCAGCCGCTCGATACCGACGGGCGCGGCGAGCACGCAGAGCACGGTGATGTCGGTGCAGCCCCGGTCGGCCAGCAGCCGGCAGCAGTGCTCCAGCGAGCCGCCGGTGGCGAGCATCGGGTCGAGCACCAGCACCGGCAGGCCGCTCAGGTCCCGGGGCAGCGACTCCATGTAGGCGCGCGGCTCGTACGTCTCCTCGTCGCGGGCCAGGCCGACGAAGCCCATCGAGGACTCCGGCAGCAGGCCGAGCGCGGCGTCGGCCATGCCCAGGCCGGCCCGCAGCACCGGCACGAGCAGCGGCGGATTGGCCAGCCGGGTGCCCTCGGTGCCGGTGACGGGGGTCTGCACCGGGTACTTCTCGATCGGGAACGAGCGCGCGGCCTCGTACACCAGCATGGTGGTGAGTTCGTGCAGCGCCGCCCGGAACGAGGAGGAGTCGGTGCGCGCGTCCCGCATGGCGGTCAGCCGCGACTGGGCGAGCGGATGGTCAATGACGTGTACGTCCACGATCGCTCAACCTACCGGTCCGCCCGCGCCCGCACTGCGGGTGCGGGCGGAGCAGCGACGTCGCTCACCACCCGGATCGACCGACGGCACCGTGACCAAGATCACGCAGCGGTCGGATGCGTAGACTTCGGAGCATGACGGCGACAGCGACGTCGGCCCGGTCGGAACTCTCCGAGCTGGGACGATCCGAGACCGCTCTGCGGACCTTCCTGCACGGCCTGCCCGGCGTGGACCAGGTCGGCGCGGAGCAGCGGGCGGCGCAGCTCGGCACCCGCTCCATCAAGACCACCGCCAAGGCGCAGGCCATCGACCTGGCGATCCGGATGGTCGACCTGACCACCCTGGAGGGGGCGGACACCCCCGGCAAGGTGCGGGCCCTCGCGGCCAAGGCGCTGCGCCCCGACCCGGCCGACCCGTCCTGCCCGCACGTCGGGGCGGTCTGCGTCTATCCCTCGATGGTCCCGCACGTCGCCGAGGTGCTGCGCGGCAGTGGGGTGCACCTGGCCAGCGTGGCGACCGCGTTCCCGTCGGGTCAGGCGCCGCTGGAGGTCAAGCTCGCCGACACCCGGGCCGCCGTCGCGGCCGGCGCCGACGAGATCGACATGGTGATCAACCGGGGCGCGTTCCTCGCCGGCCGCTACAAGGAGGTCTACGACGAGATCGTGGCCACCAAGGAAGCCTGCGGGGACGCCCACCTCAAGGTCATCCTGGAGACCGGCGAGCTGGCCACGTACGACAACGTGCGCCGCGCCTCCTGGCTGGCGATGCTGGCCGGCGGCGACTTCATCAAGACCTCCACCGGCAAGGTCCCGGTGGCCGCCACCCCGCCGGTGACCCTGGTGATGCTGGAGGCGGTCCGCGACTTCCGCGCCGCCACCGGCCGGCAGGTCGGCGTGAAGCCGGCCGGCGGCATCAAGACCACCAAGGACGCGATCAAGTACCTGGTGATGGTCAACGAGACCGTCGGCGCGGACTGGCTGGACCCGGACTGGTTCCGGTTCGGCGCCTCCAGCCTGCTCAACGACCTGCTCATGCAGCGCACCAAGCTGACGACCGGCACCTACTCCGGTCCCGACTACTTCACCCTGGACTGAGAGCCGATGTTCGAATACGCACCCGCCCCCGAGTCCCGCTCGGTGGTGGACATCAAGCCCTCGTACGGGCTCTTCGTCGACGGGAAGTTCGTCGACCCGACCGACGGCGGCAGCTTCAAGTCGATCAACCCGGCCTCCGAGGAGGTGCTCGCCGAGGTCGCCGAGGCCGGCGCGCAGGACGTGGACCGTGCCGTCCGCGCCGCCCGGCAGGCGTACGAGCAGGTCTGGGGTCCGATGCCGGGCCGGGACCGGGCCAAGTACCTGTTCCGGATCGCCCGGATCATCCAGGAGCGCTCCCGCGAGCTGGCGGTGCTGGAGTCGCTGGACAACGGCAAGCCGATCAAGGAGTCCCGCGACGTCGACCTGCCCCTGGTCGCCGCGCACTTCTTCTACTACGCCGGCTGGGCCGACAAGCTCCCGTACGCCGGCTTCGGCGCGAACCCGCAGCCGCTCGGCGTGGCCGCACAGGTCATCCCGTGGAACTTCCCGCTGCTGATGCTGGCCTGGAAGATCGCCCCGGCCCTCGCCGCCGGCAACACGGTCGTGCTGAAGCCGGCCGAGACCACCCCGCTGACCGCCCTGCTCTTCGCCGAGATCTGCCAGCAGGCCGACCTGCCCGCCGGGGTGGTCAACATCGTCACGGGCGCCGGCGAGACCGGCCGCGCGCTGGTCGAGCACCCGGGCGTGGACAAGGTCGCCTTCACCGGCTCGACCGAGGTGGGCCGGGCCATCGCCCGCGCGGTGGCCGGCACCCGCAAGAAGCTCACCCTGGAACTGGGCGGCAAGGCGGCCAACATCGTCTTCGACGACGCCCCGGTCGACCAGGCGGTCGAGGGGATCGTCAACGGCATCTTCTTCAACCAGGGGCACGTCTGCTGCGCCGGCTCCCGACTGCTGGTGCAGGAGTCGGTCGCCGACCGGGTGCTGGAGTCGCTGAAGCGGCGGATGGCCCAGCTGCGCGTCGGCGACCCGCTGGACAAGAACACCGACATCGGCGCGATCAACTCCGCCGCCCAGCTCGCGCGGATCCGGGAGCTGTCCGAGGCCGGGTCCGCCGAGGGCGCCGAGCGCTGGTCGCCGCCGTGCGAGCTGCCCGAGCGCGGCTTCTGGTTCGCGCCGACGATCTTCACCGGGGTCACCCAGGCACACCGGATCGCCCGCGAGGAGATCTTCGGCCCGGTGCTGTCCGTGCTGACGTTCCGCACCCCGGCCGAGGCCGTCGAAAAGGCCAACAACACGCCGTACGGGCTGTCGGCCGGGATCTGGACCGACAAGGGCTCCCGGATCCTGTGGATGGCCGACCGGCTGCGCGCCGGCGTGGTCTGGGCCAACACGTTCAACAAGTTCGACCCCACCTCGCCATTCGGCGGCTACAAGGAGTCGGGCTACGGTCGCGAGGGCGGCCGGCACGGGCTGGAGGGCTACCTCAATGTCTGAGCGGGTCGCGGTACGCAAGACGTACAAGCTCTTCATCGGCGGGAAGTTCCCGCGCAGCGAGTCGGGACGGTCGTATCTCGTGCAGGACGCGAATGTCTCCCTGGCCTCCCGCAAGGACGCGCGGGACGCCGTCGTCGCCGCCCGGGCCGCCGTGAAGGGCTGGGCCGGGGCGACCGCGTACAACCGGGGTCAGATCCTCTACCGGGTGGCCGAGATGCTGGAGGGCCGGCGCGAGCAGTTCGTCGCCCTCGGCGTGCCCGGCGACGAGGTGGACGCGGCGGTCGACCGCTGGGTCTGGTACGCGGGCTGGTCCGACAAGCTCCCCCAGGTGTACGGCGGTGCCAACCCGGTCGCCGGGCCGTACTTCAACCTCTCCTCGCCGGAGCCCACCGGCGTGGTGGCGGTGGCCGCCCCGGAGCAGCCGGCGCTGCTCGGCCTGGTCAGCGTGATCGCCCCGGCGATCGTCACCGGCAACACCGTCGTGGTGGCGGCCTCGCCGGCGGCGCCGCTGGCCGCGGTGACCCTGGCCGAGGTGCTGGCCACCTCCGACCTGCCGGGCGGGGTGGTCAACATCCTGACCGGCCGCCTGTCGGAGACCGTGCCGACGCTGGCGAGCCACATGGACGTCAACGCGATCGACCTGACCGGGGTGACCGACGCCGAACTGGCGGCGGAGCTGGAGGTCAAGGCGGCGGAGAACCTGAAGCGGGTGCTCCGGCCGGCCCCGGCCGACCACGACTGGTTCGCCGACCCGGGGATCACGCGGATGACCAGCCTCCTGGAGACGAAGACGGTCTGGCACCCCAAGGGGGTGTGACGGTCCCTGTCCTGGGTTTTCCGGGGAGCCCCGCCCGCTCCGGGCGGTCAGGCTTGATCCCTGCGCGGGCGGGGCTCCCCGGAAAACCGTCCGTGGCCAGGTCCGCGGAAGGGGGTCGGGCTCGGGTGTACTGCCGTGGGAGAAGTGCTGCCGTCGGGGCGGGTCTACTACCAGGGGTAGGATTGCGGCGTGACTCGGCTTGGTGATCTCGAACGTGCGGTGATGGACGTGCTGTGGGACTCGGTCCCCGCCACGTCGGACGGGATCACCGTGCGCGAGGTGGCCGACGCGCTGGACGGCCGCGAGCTGGCGTATACCACGGTGATGACCGTGCTGGACCGGCTGGCCGGCAAGGGCATGGTGCAGCGCGAGCGGGAGGGGCGGGCCTGGCGCTACCGGGCCGCCGCCAGCCGCGAGGCGCACATCGCCCAGCTCATGCTCGACGCCCTCGACCTCGGCGGCAGCCGGGACGCCGCGCTGGTGCGCTTCGCCCACTCGGTCACCGGCACCGAGGCCGAGGTGCTGCGCGCCGCGCTGGCCGCCGAGGCCGCCGGCGGCATGCCGGCTGCTCCGGGTGAGCTGACCGACCGGGTCGAGGCGCCGACCGACCGGGTCGTCCGCCCGCCCGTCGCCGACGAGGTCGCGGACCGGTAGGGCGACGGCCGTGGCGTACGCTCTGCACTTCGCCGCGTCGATGCTGGCCTGTCTGCTGACCGCGCAGGTGCTGGCCCGCTCCACCTGGCCGTGGCGCAGCCCCCGGGTCGCGATCCTCTGCTGGCAGGCGATCGGGCTGGCGCTCGGCCTCTCCGAGGTGGGCCTGCCGATCGCGGTGGGTCTGGCTCCGTACGAGCGGCCGACCGGGAGCGCGCTGCTGGCCCTGGGCGGCGATCTGGTGCACGGCACCCTGCCGCCCGGGCTCGGGCCCGTCCAGCTGAGCCTGGTCGCCTCCGGCTTCGGCATCGGCGCCGTGCTGCTGACCGCGACCGTACGCACCCTGCTCCACACGCTGCGCGCCCAGCGCCGGCACCGGGACCTGCTCGCCCTGGTCGCCCGGAACGATCCGGCGGCGCCCGGCGCGCTCGTGCTCGACCACCCGAGCGCGGCGGCGTACTGCCTGCCGGGGGTGAAACCGCAGGTGGTGGTCAGCGCCGGGACGCTCAGCCTGCTGGACCGCGCCGAGCTGGCGGCGGTGCTCAGCCACGAGCGGGCCCACGCCCAGGAACGGCACGACCTGGTGCTGCTCCCGTTCACCGCGCTCTGCCGGGCACTGCCCCGGTTCGGTTGGGTGCGCGGGATCCACGAGCGGGTCGCGTTGCTGGTCGAGATGCGCGCCGACGACAAGGCCCGGGAGGCGCACCCCGAGGCGCTGGGCCGCGCGCTGCGCCGGTTCGCCGCAGCCGGGAGTCGGATCACTCCGGCCGGTGCCCTCGGTCTCGGCGACCGGGACCTGGACGTCCGGGTACAGCGCCTGCTGATCGCCGACCGGCCGCCCCGGGTGCTCGGCGCCGTCGCCCTGTCGCTGGCCACCACGCTGGCCGTCCTGCCGATCTCGCTCTTCCTCAACTGACCCGGGGCGTCCGACGCGCCCCCAAACTACTACGCATTGTCGTACTCTTTTCTACGACAATGCGTAGTAGTCATGTGTAGGCAACCTACGTGTAGGCTCACTACGACAAGTGAGCCGACAGTACGGAGAGCCGGCCATGGACACGCTGCTCCTCGCCCGCCTGCAGTTCGCCACCACCACCTCGATCCACTTCCTGTTCGTGGTGGTCACCCTCGGCCTGGTCACCCTGCTCGTGGGGTTGCAGACCACCGCCGTACTGACCGGCAAGCCGGTCTACGAACGGCTGACCCGCTTCTGGGGCCAGCTCTACGTGATCAACTACGTGCTCGGTATCGCCACCGGCATCGTGATGGAGTTCCAGTTCGGGCTGAACTGGAGCGGCCTGTCGCGCTACGTCGGCAACGTCTTCGGGGCGCCGCTGGCCATCGAGACGCTGGTCGCGTTCTTCCTGGAGTCGACGTTCCTCGGCATGTGGATCTTCGGCTGGCACCGGCTACGTCGGGGCGTCCACCTCGCCCTGCTCTGGGGAGTCGCGCTCACCGCGTACGCCTCGGCGTTCTGGATCATGGTGGCCAACTCCTGGCTCCAGAACCCGGTCGGCTACGAGGTGCGCGACGGCGTCGCCCACCTCACCGACTTCACCGCGCTGCTGACCAACCCCAGCCTCGGCATGGCCTTCGCCCACGTGGTCTCCGCCGCGCTGCTGGTCGGCGGGATGCTGATGGCCGCGGTCAGCGCCTGGCACCTGATCCGGCGCACCCCGGACTACGTGCTGTTCCGCACCTCGCTGCGGATCGGCCTGGTCACCGCGGCGCTGTCGATCAGCATGGTGCAGAGCTTCGGCTTCGCCCAGTTCGGCCCGGTCGGGCAGGTGCAGCCCACCAAGTTCGGCGGGGGCCCCGCGGCGGACGCGCTGGTCGCCGACTGGACCGCGCGGTTCGGCCCCGGCGACTACAGCCCGCCCGTGCTGGCCAGCGTCGGCCTCGGCTTCATGATCCTGATCGGCTTCGGTCTCGGCCTGCTCTGGCTGCTGCTCCCCCTGCTCTGGCGGGACTGGGCCGTGCGGCTGCGCTTCCCGCTCTGGATCATCCTGCTCGCCCTGCCGCTGCCGTTCGTCGCGGTGATCCTCGGCTGGATCGCCCGCGAGGTCGGCCGCCAGCCCTGGGTCGCGTACGGGCTGCTGCCGGTGGACCGGGCGGTGTCGCCGGTCGACCCGTGGCTGATGCTCGCCTCGCTGATCGGATTCAGCCTGCTGCTCGGCACCCTCGCCGTCACCAACTGGGTCCTGCTGGCCCGGCACGCCGCCCGGGGCGCGCACGACCCCGCCCTGGGCCGCCCGCCGCAGCAGCCGCCGGCCGACCCCCGCCCCGAGCCCGCCTTCGCCTGAGGAGACGACGTGGAACTCGCCTGGTACGCCCTGCTCGGCCTCTTCTTCGCCACCTACCTGGTGCTCGGCGGCTACGACTACGGCGTCGGCCTGCTGCTCGCCCGGGGCGCCGACCCGGCCCGCCGCCGCGCCGCCCTGAACGCCGTCGGCCCGTTCTTCCTCGGCAACGAGGTCTGGCTGGTGGCCGCCGTCGGCATCCTGTTCGGCGCCTTCCCCGTGCTGGAGGGGGAACTGCTCTCCGGCTTCTACCCGGCCGTGGTCGGCGCGCTGGTCGGGGTGATCCTGGTTACGGTCGGCGTGCAACTGCGCAGCCGCCCGACCGGCCCACGGGCCCGCGCCGGCTGGGACCGGATCGTGGTCGTCGGCAGCCTGCTCGCCGCGCTCGGCTGGGGCGCCCTGCTGGCCGGGATGCTCCAGGGCGTGCCGCTGCACGCCGACGGGCACGTCGCCGGCGTGACCCACCTGTTCACCCCGTTCGTGGCCGCCACCGGCCTCGCCGTCGTCGCGCTGGTCGCCCTGCACGGTGCGACCTTCCTCACCCTCCGGCTGCCGGACGCCGAGGCCGCGCCGGTCGGGCGGCTGGCCCGCCGGCTCGTCCCGGTGGCGCTCGTCGCCGTCGGCGCGGCCAGCGCGCTCGGCCTGCTCTCCGCCGACGTACGCGCCGCCGCGCGGCAGCCCGCGGTGGGCGTACTGCTGCCGTTGCTGCTGGTGGCGGCGGTGCTGGCGGCCCGGGTGGCGCTCGGCCGGCGGCGGCCCGGGCTCGCCTTCGCCGCCACCGGGGCGGCCCTGGCGCTGCCGGTGGCGCTGGTCGGCGCGACCCTCTGGCCCTACGCGCTGGTCTCCACGGTCGACCCCGGCGCGTCCCTGACGGTGGCCGACGCGGCGGCGAGCGCGCCCACGCTGCGGCTGCTGGGCTGGCTGACGGTGCCGCTCCTGCCGGCCCTATTAGGCTTTCAGGCGATGTGCTGGTGGGTTTTCCGGGGACGGACCGACGGCAGGGCACCGGTGTACTGGTGAACCGCCGCCCGTTCGACCCGCGTCTGCTGCGCCGGGTCCCCGCGGCCCGGCGCGACCTCGCCGTGCTCGCGGTGCTCGGCGTGCTGGCCGCGGGGCTGGTCGTCGCGCAGGCCACCGCGCTGGCCGCGCTGCTGGCGACCGGGTTCGACGGGCGGCTGGACCGGCCCGTCCTGGCCGGCTTCGTCGCCGCGGTGGCCGCCCGCTCGCTGCTGGTCTGGGCGCAGGGCACGGTGTCGGCGCGGGTCGCGGCGACGGTCAAGGCGGCGCTGCGCGAGGAGCTGCTGGGGGCGGTCGGGCGGCAGGGCCCCGGCTGGGTCGCCGGCCAGCGCGCCGGGCAGCTCGCCACGCTGGCCGGGCGCGGGCTGGACGCGCTGGACGCCTACTTCACCGGCTACCTGCCGCAGCTCGTGCTGAGCGTCACCGTGCCGGTCGCCGTGCTGGTGCGGGTCTTCGTCGCCGACTGGAGCTCGGCGCTGATCATCGCGGCCACCCTGCCGCTGATCCCGATCTTCGGCGCGCTGCTCGGCTGGCAGGCGCAGGCCGCCACCCAGCGGCAGTGGCGGCGGCTCTCCCTGCTCGGCGGGCACTTCCTCGACATGGTCGCCGGGCTGCCCACGCTGCGCGCGTTCGGCCGGGCCCGGGCGCAGACCGACGCCGTCCGCCGGATGGCCGACGGGCACCGGGTGGCGACCATGAAGACGCTGCGGATCGCGTTCCTCTCCGCCCTGGTGCTGGAACTGGTCGCCACCCTCTCGGTGGCGCTGGTCGCCGTGCCGGTGGGCGTGCGGCTGCTCGGCGGCGGCCTGACCCTCCAGACCGCGCTGCTGGTGCTGCTGCTCACGCCGGAGGCGTACCTGCCGCTGCGGGCGGCCGGCAGCCGGTTCCACGCCAGCATGGAGGGCCTGACCGCGCTGGACGAGGCACTCACCCTCTCGGCCGCCGCCCCCGCGCCGGTCGCGCACGGCGGGGGCGCGGCGACGCCCGACGGCCGGGGCGAGATCCGGTTCGAGTCGGTGACCGTCGCGTACGAGCGGACCACCGCGCTGCGCGACGTCACGCTGACCATCCGGCCGGGCGAACGCGTCGCGGTCGTCGGCCCGAGCGGCGCCGGCAAGAGCACGCTGCTCGGCCTGTTGCTCGGCTTCGTGGCCCCGACCGCCGGCCGGGTCACCGTCGGCGGGGTGGACCTGGCCGGCACGGACCTGGACGCCTGGCGCCGCCAGGTCGCCTGGGTGCCGCAGCGGGCCCACCTCTTCGCCGCCTCGCTGGCCGACAACATCCGGCTCGGCGCCCCCGACACCCCGGACGCGGCCCTCGCCACCGCCGTCCGCGACGCCGCCCTGGACGACGTGGTCGCCGGTCTGCCCGACGGGCTCGCCACCGTGCTCGGCGAGCGCGGGCACGGCCTGTCCAGCGGGCAGCGGCAGCGGGTCGCGCTGGCCCGCGCGTTCCTGCGGGACGCCCCGGTGGTGCTGCTCGACGAGCCGACCGCCCGGCTGGACACCGCGAGCGAGGCCGTCGTCCTCGACGCCACCCGCCGGCTGGTGGCCGGGCGGACGGCCCTGCTGGTGGCGCACCGTCCGGCGCTGCTCGCCGACGCGGACCGGATCCTGCGGATCGAGGACGGCCGGGTCACGGAGCTGACGCCGGCGGCGGCCGGGGAGGCGACCCGATGACCGACGAGCGGATGCCGCCCGGCGGCTCCGCCGGGACCCGCGTCCGCTCCCCCGAGCGGACCGTGCTGCGACTGGCCCGGCCGTACCTGAACCGGCTGCTCGGCGCGGGGCTGCTCGCCGCCGCCACCGAGTTCGCCGGCCTCGCCCTGATGGCCACCGCGACCTGGCTCCTGATGAGCGCCGCCGGCCGGCCCCCGCTGGACCGCCTCACCGTGGCGATCGTCGCGGTCCGGGCGCTGGCGGTCGGCCGGGGGGTGCTCCGCTACACCGAGCGGCTCGCCGGGCACGACGCCGTGCTGCGGCTGATCACCGACGTCCGCGCCCGGGTATTCGCCAGCCTCGCCGCCCGGCCGACGCTCCGGCAGCGCTCGGGCGACGCCCTGAGCCGGCTCGTCTCGGACGTGGAGGCGGTTCAGGACCTGCTGCTGCGGGTGCTGGTGCCGGCCTCGGCGGCGGCCCTGGTCAGCCTGGTCGCGGTCGGCGGGGCGGCGCTGGTCTCGCCGGCCGCCGCCGGGGCGCTCGCCGTCGGGCTGCTGGTCGCCGGGGTCGCGCTGCCCGCCCTGGCCACCGCGCTGACCCGGCGCGCCGCCGCCGAACTGGCGCCGCTGCGCGGCGCGCTCGCCACCGACGCGGTCGACCTCACGCACGGCGCCGCCGACCTGGCCGCGTTCGGCGCCACCGGGCACGCGCTGGACGCGGCCGGGAAACGCGCGCGGCGCCTGGCCCGGCTGGAGCGGCGGCTCGCCGCCACCGGGTTCGCCGTCGACGCGGCCGGGGTGCTGGTGGCCGGGCTGACCGCCGGCGCGGTGGTACTCGCCGCCCTGGCGGCGGACGTGGACGGGGTGCTGGTCGGCGTACTGGCGGTCGGCACGCTCGCCGCCGTCGAGATCGCGCTGGCGCTGGTCGGGGCCGCCCGGCAGTGGACCCAGCTCCGCACCGGCCTGACCCGGGTGGCCGCCCTGCTGGAGAGGGCGGACGAGGCGCCCGCGTCCGACGGGGCGCCGGTCGGCCCCGGGCCGTACGACGTGCGGTTCGAGGAGCTGACCGTCCGCTACCGGGAGGGCGCCGCGCCCGCCCTGGACGGGCTCGACCTGGAGCTGCCGCCCGGCCGCCGGGTGGCCGTGGTCGGGCCGAGCGGCGCCGGCAAGAGCACCCTCGCCGCCGTCCTCACCGGCTCCGTACGCCCCGAGCGCGGGCGGGTCACCCTGGACGGGCGGGACCTGTCGACGTACCGGGCCGGGGAGCTGCCCCGCGCGGTCGGCGGGCTGCTCGCCGAAGCGTACGTCTTCCACGCCACCGTGCGGGAGAACCTGCTGCTCGGGCGGCCCGACGCCGACGAGGACGAACTGGCGGCGGCGACCGCGGCGGCCGGGCTGCTGGACTGGGTGCGCGCGCAGCCGGACGGCTGGGACACCGTGGTCGGCGAGGAGGGCGGTCAGCTCTCCGGCGGCCAACGACAGCGGCTCGCGCTGGCCCGGGCGCTGCTCGCCGCGCCGGGCGTACTGGTGCTCGACGAGCCGACCGAGGGGCTCGACCCCGCCGCCGCCGACGCGGTGCTCGCCTCCGCGCTGGCGGCCACCCCGGCCGGGCACTCCGTGCTGCTGATCAGCCACCGGCTCAGCGGGCTGGCCGACCTCGACGAGATCGTGGTGCTGGACGCCGGCCGGGTGGCCCAGCGCGGCCGGCACGCCGACCTCGTCGCGGCCCCCGGCTGGTACCGGGACCAGTGGCTGCTCCAGGAGGCCGCCGAACGCGGGTACCTGGCGCTGCGCCCCTGAGCCCGGCCCGCTCCTCCCCGGCCCCCACCTCCGGGTCGGGCCAGGGTTGCCCCGGACGCCGCCCGGCGGCCATCCGTGGCAGGGTGGTGCCATGCGGTGCGACGACGCGACCATGGTGGAGGAGCGGCTGCGGGAGTTGGACGCGCGCCTGCGTGGGCCGCGCCGGCTGAAGTCCGGCCTGCTGACCGAGGCGCGGCACGGCCTGCTGGACGCCGTCGACGCGTACCGGGAGGACGGGCTGCCGGCGGCGGAGGCCCAGCGCCGGGCGGTGGCCGAGTTCGGCTCCGCGGCGCTGCTGGCCCCGGCCTACCAGGCCGAGCTGGCGGTGGGCGCGCTGCGCGGGCTGTCGCTGCGGGTGCTCGGGCTGGCCGCACTCGCGTTCGTCGCCGGCGACCTCACCTGGCGGGGGGCGAGCTGGAGCGACGGGCCCCGCCCGCCGGCCGGCTACCAGCTCCTGTCGGCCTCGGTGAACTGGATCTGGGCCGCCGCGTTCGTGCTGGCGGCGGTCGGGCTGCTGCTGGCCGGGGCCGGCCGGTGGGCGCTGCGCGGCAACGGCGCGATCGGCCGGGCGGTGGGCGCGGCGCTGACCGGGCTCCTCGCCCTCGGCGTGCTGGCCGGCGCGGCCCTCTTCGCGTGGTCGATCGGGCTGTGGGAGGACGCGCTCACCTGGCCGCCGATGCTCGTCGGGGCCGTGGCGGCCGCCGCCGGCTACGTGTGGCTCGGCCGGGCCGCCCGCACCTGGCTGCTCGCCGCCCGCTGACCCCGCGGGCCGACCGCCCCGCCGAGGCGCCCGCCGAGCAGCTTGTCGCCGCCGGCGGTGACCAGGGCCGCCCCGGCCCGCGATCGCGGTACCGGACGTCGGCGGGCCGGGCCGGGCGTCGTCAGGCCGGCGCGGTGGGTGGGGCGTCGGTGTCGAGGAACCGGCCGACGGTGCTGCTGAACTCGCGCCACCCGGACCGCTCCCCGGCCAGCGCCCGCCGCCCCGCGTCGGTGAGCTGGTAGGTCCGCCGCTCGCGCCCGTTGACGGTGCTCCAGGTGCTGGCCACGTGGCCGGCCCGCTCCAGCCGGCGCAGCGCCGGGTAGATGGTGCCGGTGGGCAGGTCGAGCTGGCCGTCACTGCGGTTCCGCAGCGCCTCGATGATCGCGTAGCCGTGCATCGAGCCCTGCTCCAGCACGGCGAGCAGCAGCGCGTCGAGGTGTCCGTGCAGCGCCTGGGCCTTCATGCGTAGAGAGGCTACTTGTTGGCGGGCCGCTCCGCCACCGGGGTGCGGCCACGGTCACCCGGAGTCGCCCACTAGGGTATGTGCCCAGAGTCACTCGTCGGCGGCGCACGCCGGCGGGTGGGCAACCCGAAGCACACGGAGGTCAGCGTGGCCCGCCAGTCGCCCCAACGGCCCGACGCCGACGAGCCCGAGCTCGACGACGTGGACGACACGGCCGAGTCCGACACCGCAACCGTCTCGGCCGAGGCCGCCCGCGCCCTCTGGGACGAGCTGCGGATCGACCCGGTGGAGATCGCGCTGCCCGCCGGCACCGGCTACACGCTCCGGGCGTACCGGCCGGCGCGGGAGCTGACCCCCACCGACGTCGCCGAGCGCGACCAGGACGACCCGTTCCTGGCCCGCCGCCAGGTCGTCGAGGAGGACGAGGACGACGAGACGGTCGTCATCCTCGACGAGGAGGTCGCCCAGGAGTTCGCCGAGAGCGACGAGGAGGACGGCAAGACCCGCCGCGACACGGCCGACGACGAGGACGCCGAGGCGGCCGCCGAGGCCGAGGACGAGGCGGGCGACGAGGAGGTCCCGGTCTTCCTCAGCCACCGCGGCAAGCTGCTGCTGTTCAAGACGCCCGAGTCGCTGGTCAGCTTCATCCGTTCCGGCGCGCCCAACGACCTGTCCCAACTGGACAGTTGGAGCGAGCTGTCCGAACGGGTGGAGCCGGCCGACATCGCGCCGCTGGACGAGGACATCTACGAGCTCGACCTGGTGGTGGAGAACCTCCGCGGCGGGCACGACACCTGGGACCCGACGCTGCTCATCGAGGCCGGCGAGGTGGCCCGTGACCTGGCGTACGCGCTGCGCCTGCCCGCGGTGCTGGACATGCTCTCCGCCGGTTCCAGCCTGGACGACCTGGACGAGGCGCTGCGCGCCACGGTCGACGGCGGCGTCGGTGGGTTCTTCGGCCGGCGGCGGCTGAAGAAAATCGGGGCACAAACCGCAAGTCTGGGTTGGCGCACCATTGTCGGCAAGATCTCTGCGGTCGTGGACTGGCGCGACTGACCCTTTACGGGGAGCATCAGTCTCTGGCAGAGAAAGCCTTGTGTCCCGGGAGGAGGACGACGCCGTGGCGCTCGTGCGCGTGTACTGCGGTCTGGCCTCGGCGGATCCGGCCGACCGACCGGCTTCGGCCGGTTCGGCGCTGACGTCCGCTGTGGTCGACGACGCAGGCCGTCTGCTGCATGTCTGCGAGATCGGCGACGACCCGGCTGGCTACGCCCAGCTGGTCGCGCTGCTCGTGGAGCGGTCGGGCGGGCCGAGCGGTGCGGCGATCGCCGCCGACAGCGACGACCACACGGTCACCTCGCTGCTCAGCGCCGCGGGTCGTCCCCTGGCGATCGCCGACGACGACTCCGTCGACGACTTCGCCGAGCGGTTCGCCGACGACGACTCCCTGGAGGAGATGCAGTCGCCCCCGGCCGAGCGGCGCGCCGTCGGCCTGGCCCGCGCCCTGCAGGCCGGCGCGCTCTCCGCCGTCACCCTCCCGACCCCCCGGGACCTCGCCGGATACAAGCAGGTGCTCGCCGCGCACGCCGCGCTGGCCAGCGGGCGGCACTCCGCCGCCGTCGCGCTGCGCGAGGTGCTCCGCGAGCTCTACCCGGCCGCGTTACGCGCGTACCCGGACCCGGCCGAGCCGGTCTCGCTGGCCGTCCTGGACGCGCTGCCCGAGCCGGGCATGCTCAGCGGCCGCGAGGTTCCGGTCGCTGCCGACGCGGTCGCGGCGCAGCTCGCGGCCGACGGGGTCGCGGGCGCCGAGGAGCTCACCGACGCCGTGACGGCCCTGCGGGTCGCCATCAGCGAGACGCCCCGGCGCGCCACGGTCAACCGCGTCCTCACCTCCGCCGTGGCGGAGACCGTGCGGCAGGCCGTCGCCTCCGTCCGGGCGTGCGACGCCGGCTGCGAGGCACTGGTCGGCGCGCTCAACGCCCGCACGGGCACGCCCGCCGCGGCGGCCCCCGGACGTCGGGCCGCGGCCCGACGCGGCGAGCCGGTCGGCGACCTTCCCGGCCTCGCCCCCACCGGAGCGGGCCTGCGTCCCGTCCGGGTGACGGAGCCCGAGCCGGCCCCGTCCGGCGGTCGCCGGAGCCGGCCGGAACCCGTTTCCGGCGCGACGCCGCCCCCGGCGCCGCGGCCACTCGGCCCGCCGCCGGTCGCGCCGGCGCCCGTCGCGCCGCCACCGGTCGCCCCGGCGCCGGTGACCCCGGCCGCGGTGGCCGGTCCGCCCGTCTCCGCGCCGCCCGCACGGCCGGCCTCGGCGCCGAGCCGGATCGACGGCCCGACCAACCGCCCGGTCTCCGCGCCGCCGCCCCCGCCGCCCGGCATCACCCCGATCGCCCCGGCACAGCGCGGCACCGTGCCCCCGGCCGAGGCCGGGGAGCCGTTCCGGCCCACGCTGACCACCGCGGCGATCCAGAACGCCCGCGCCGAGCGGCAGCGCACAGTGATCCCGCCCCGGCCCAAGACCACCGGCGAGCCCCCCGCACCCACGGGCGGCTTCAGCGCCACCGACCACAGCGTGCCCGTGCCCACACCGCGGCCCGACCAGGAGTCCGCTCCCCCCGGGTCCCGGGCCAACTGGCCACTGGTCAACAACCCGGAGGACCCGTCCGACAGCCCGGCCAAGAACCCGGTCGCCGGCTCCTACCGCGACCGGGGCGGGAGCGGCATCGACGCGCCGACCGACCCGGGCGCCGAGCGTCGGGTCACCCCGCCCTGGCTCGCCGACGACCTGCCCCAGGAACCGCCGATGCTGCGCCTGGTCGAGCCGCCGCCGCTGGCCGACCGCGCGCTGCGCGGCGGGCCGGGCCAGGCCGCGGAGCCGGAGACGCCGCCGCTGCGGCTGGTCGACCGCGAGGAGCCCGGACGCAACGCTCGACCGGCCCCCCGCGCCGAACGCCCGGTGGCCGAGCATCGACCGGCGCCGCCCGTGGAGCGGCGGCCCCCGCCGGTCTCCGACGAGGGCGACGGCGACCTGCTGATCTTCGCCCAGGCGAAGTCCGCCTGGTTCGTCGGGCACGCCGAGGAGTCCGACCTGGACTGGTCCACCACGGCCGACACCGGCTGGCAGGCCGCCGAGCAGGCCGCCCGCCCGGCGGTCGGCGCGGAGACCGCGGCCGGCCTGCCCAGGCGGGTCCCGCAGGCCAACCTCGTCCCCGGGTCCCCGCTGCGGGACGAGCGTCCGCTGCGGATCGTCCGGGACGCGGCGAGCCTCGCCGAGAACACCACCGGCTACTTCCGCGGCTGGCGCCGCGGGCAGGAGATCGGCGGGTTCGCAGTCGGCGGCCGACCTGGCCGGGAGGCCGCCGGGGGCTGGGACTTCAGCCGCGACACCGGCGACCGCGACGACGACCGGGAATACGAGTACCGCTCCGCCGGCTACCGCTCCTGAGTGGACAAACCGCCTTCCACCTGCGTGTTCCTGCCCACACCCGGATAATTTGACGCCGGGTCGCGGCGGCCGGGAGCATACCCGGCGGAACAGCCGGCGGCAGGGGTCGCCGGGGTGGGAAGGCGACTCGTGGCGACATCGGCAACCAACCCCTCCGTGCTCACCCGTCGCGGCCTGCTGGCCGCGGCGGCGGGCAGCCTGCTGCTCAGCGCCTGCGGTCGCGGCGATGCTGGCGAGGGTGATCCCGTCAGGACGGCCGCGCCGGGCGGTCACGAGCTGCTGATCGGGGCCAGCCTGGAGCTGACCGGGCCCGGTGCGGCACTCGGCGTACTCCAGCAGCGGGCGCTGGACATCACCGCCGAGGCGCTCAACGACAAGGGCGTGCCGGTCGGCAACCTGCGCCGCACCGTACGGCTGGAGGTGCGGGACAACGCCGGCGATCCCCGGCTGGCGGCCCGGCAGGCCACCGAGCTGGCCCGCGACACCGGCGTGCACGCCCTGCTCGGCGGCACCATGGCCGAGACCTCGATCGCCCTCGCCGAGGTGGCGCAGCAGCAGCGGGTGCCGTTCCTCTCGCTCGGCTTCGGCGACGGCATCGTGCTGCCGCTGCCGCAGCGGACGTACGTCTACAAGCTCACCCCGGACGCCGGTGACATGGCCCGGCGGCTGGCCCGGCTGGTCGCCTCGCAGCGGCTGCGCCGGGTGGCGGTGCTGGCCGCGCACGGGCTGCACGGCGACTCCGGCGTACGGGCCATGACGGGGGCCCTGCGGACGGCCGGGATGGAGCCGGCGGCCAGCGTCCGGCTGCCCCGCACCGGCGAGGACTTCCGTCGCGCCGCCCGCTCGACGACCGCCGCCCGCCCGGACGGCGTGGTGGTCTGGGCGACCGCCCCGGACTCCGCCGCCGCCGTCGGGGCGCTGCGCCGGGCCGGTTACGACGGGCCGGTGTTCCTCGACGCGGGCGCGGTCGCCGAGGAGACCCTGGAGGGCACCAACGCCTCCCTGATGGAGGGTGCGTACGCGGTCCACCCGGTCTCGCTGGGCGGCGCCATGCTCGCCAACACCACCATGTCGGCGCTGCAGCGCAAGGACTTCGTCTACCGCTACGTGCAGCTGCACGGCGGGTTCAGCGGCTTCGCCCCGTACGCGTCCGACGCCGTGCAGCTGATCGCCGACGCGGCCCGGCTCTCCACCAGCGTCGACCGTGGACGGCTGCGGGCGTTCCTGCAGAACCAGGTCACCGAGGGGATGGTGGGGATGTACTCCTTCACCCCCATCCGGCACGGTGGCATGGACCAGGGGTCGCTGGGCCTCTACACCGTCAGCTCGGGCGCCTGGACCCGGGTGTCCTGACGCCCACCCGCGCCGGCCCGACCGGGACGCGGGCAGCGACGAGCGCCCGGTGACGGCCGAAGCCGCCGCCGGGCGCTCGTCGAGGCGATCAGGCCGGGGCGACGGCGCGCGAGCGCCGCATGGTGAGCACGTACTCGACCAGCGAGATCAGCACGTGCTTCGTCGACTCCCGGTTCCGGGCGTCACAGGCCACCACCGGCACCTCGCTCGAGATCGCGAGCGCGTCCCGGACGTCCTGCGGGTCGTGGTACTGCATCCCGTCGAAGCAGTTGATGGCCACCAGGTAGGGCAACCGCCGGTGCTCGAAGAAGTCGATCGCCGCGAAGCAGTCGGCCAGCCGGCGGGTGTCCACCAGCACGACCGCGCCGATCGCGCCGCGCACCAGCTCGTCCCACATGAACCAGAACCGGGTCTGACCCGGCGTACCGAACAGGTACAGGATCAGATCGCGGTCGATCGAGATACGACCGAAGTCCATCGCCACCGTGGTCGTCGTCTTGCCCGGCACCTGCCGGGTGTCGTCGACGCCCACGCCGGCGGAGGTCATGATCGCCTCGGTCGTCAGCGGCGTGATCTCCGAGACCGAGCCGACCAGCGTCGTCTTGCCGACGCCGAATCCACCGGCGATAACGATCTTCGCCGACGTCACGCGCCCGCTCGGGGCCGGCGGCCGGTGCGACATGTCAGAGCCTGCGAAGTCCACTCAGCACCCTCTCCAGCAGTTCAGTGCCCACCGCGTCGTCCGAGTCGTCCAGAATGGTCGGCTCGTGGACCGCGACCAGGCCGTCCGTCGCCATGTCGGCGATGAGCACCCGGGCCACACCGAGCGGGAGCTGCATCCGCGCCGCGATCTCGGCGAGCGACTGCACACGTCCGTCACACAGCGCGGCGATGTACTGGTGCTCGCGACCCTGGCCGCCGTTGCCATTGGCAGCGGCCCGGCCGCGCACCGTCGTCTCGACGAGCGCCTCCAACGCGATGTCGAGACGGGGGCGGGTACGACCGCGGGTCACGGCGTATGGACGGACCAACGCTCCGGTCGGTTCGTCACGATCGGCCATGTCGCCGCTCACCTCCTTCGCACCCGGCACCGGCTCCGGATGGAGCCCGTCGTTGTCGTTGTCGCCCCGCCGACCTCACCGGTCAGCAGGTCGTCAGCCCAGCATGCCCGCGGCCGCACGCGGCTGCGGGGTCAACGCGTCGCCCACCCGGTCGACCAGCAGGGCCATCTCGTAGCCGACCTGCCCGACGTCGCTGCTGCGGGCGGCGAGCACCGCGAACGACGAGCCGTCCGAGATGGACATCAGGAACAGGAAGCCGTTGTCCATCTCGACCACCGTCTGCAGCACCGCGCCTCCCTCGAAGCAGCGGGCCGCGCCCTGGGTGAGGCTGACCAGGCCGGACGCGATCGCGGCCAACTGGTCGGCCCGGTCACGCGGGAGGTCCCGAGACGACGCGAGGAGCAGGCCGTCCGCGGAGACGGCGACCGCGTGCGCGACGCCGGGCACCCGGTCCGCGAAGTTGGCCAGCAGCCAACCGAGATCCTGCGTAGTTGTCATCCTTCTTGCTCCTTCTGCCTGCTCCCGGCCACCGGGCCTGAGCCAGACTGCGAGGATTGCTGCCCTCCCGGAGTCGCCTCCGGGTTGGTCGGGTTGCTGTCCGACGGATGTGTACGCCCCCGCTGCACGCCCCGGTGGTATGCCGAGAGCAGGCCACGGACACCCTCCGGCGTGCGCCGCTGCACGGAGGTGGCGGGCTTCTCCACCGCCCCCGGCACCAACTGTGCCATGGGGGTGCGCTTGGGCAGCCCCGTCGAGGTGGTCGCCGCCACCGGCACCTCGGTCGCCGCCGAAGCCGCCCGCCACCCGTCGTCGGCGGCGGTCTGCCAGCCGCTGCCCTGCTGCTGCGAGGGCCGGCGATAACCGAAGCTGTCGGCGACACCGGGGCGGGCAGCCCCGTTGACCGATCCGTTCTCGCGCGGCGCTCCTCCGGCCGTCGGCTTCTCTGCCATCGGTGCGTTACCTGTCCCGAGTGGTGTCTGCTGCGGGCCCGGACCGCCGGCGTCGACCCGGGCGAACTGCTGGGTCGCGGCGCCGTTGGCCGCCGTCTTCGCGGCGGGCGCTGCCGCCTCCTCCGGGCCCGGCCGACGGGTCCGGAACCAGGCCGACTCGAGCTCCCGGAAGATCGGCAGCTCCATCGTCTCGTCCGCGTACCGCTGCCGGTTCTGGGCCTGCTGCGGGGCGGGCGGCCGGGCCGGCGCGGCAGCCGGCTCCGGCGCCGGGGCGGCCGGGTGCTCCGCGCCGGGGCGCGGCACCCGCGGCAGCTCGGTGGTCATGTCCAGCGCGGCGGCGAGGCGCTCGGGCACCGGTGGGGTCACGGTGTCACGCTCCGCCCCGGCGACCGGCGGCCAGGCCGGCGGTGCCGGCGTGGCTGGGCCCTGCGCGCCGGGGACCGGGCGCTGCGGCAGCGGACCGCTCGGCGGCGCCGAGACCGGCGGGCCGGAGAACGGCGCGGCGGAGACCGGGTGGCCGGAGACCGGCGACGCCGAGACAGGATGGCCGGAGACCGGCGACGCCGAGACCGGCATGCCGGAGACCGGCGGGCTGGACACCGGGGGCGCGGAGTAGGGAATCGGCGGGGTCGACACCGGCGGGCCCGCGTAGGGCGCCGGCGGCGCGGAGGTCGGCGGAGCCGAGTAGGGCCGGGCCTCGGGGCTGCTGGGCAGCTGCCGCGGGACGGCGGACTGCTGGCCGGTCGCGTCGGGGTCGTCGCTGGACCGCCGCTGCGGCAGCGGGTCGATCGGCTGGCCGTTGGAGGTGCGCGGCCGGAATGCCTCGCCGTTGGTGGTGCCGCTGGCGCCGGTCAGGTCGGACCAGGCCGGCATGGACCGCGTCCCACCCGTCGAGGCCGACGTGCCGGCCCCGTTACGCGGCGCCGGGTCGAACGGCCGACCGCCCAGGGTGACCTGGTTGCCGGACTCGCCGGGGCGCTGGGTCGGCGGCGGGTTGGCCGGGCGGCTGCCGAGCGCCGGCAGCGCGCCGAAGGCCGGGGCCGAGCCGGACGACGGCCCGCCGAAGGCCGGGGCGGGACCGGAGGACGGCCCGCCGAAGGCCGGGCCGGACGACGGGGCGCCGGAGGCGGGCAGGGCGGGCGACGACTGCGGGCGGCCGGAGAGGGCCCGGGGCACGAGCACCGACGTGGGCATGACCACCTCGGCGACGGTGCCCCGGTCGGTGCCGGGACGCAGCTCGACCTTGACGCCGTGGCGGGACGCCAGCCGGGCGACCACGACCAGGCCCATCATCCGCGAGACCGCCACGTCCACCTGCGGTGGCGTGGCGAGACGCTCGTTGAGCTCGTTGAGCTGCTCGGGGCTGATGCCGATGCCCCGGTCCTCGACGTAGAGCGACGCGCGGTCGCCGACCCGGCGGGCCTCGACCATGACGTGCGAGTCCGGCGGCGAGAACGCGGTGGCGTTGTCGAACAGCTCGGCGACCAGGTGCACCATGTCGTTGACGGCGTGCGCGGCGACCTCGATGTCCCGGTCGATCACCCCGAACTCGATCCGGGTGTAGTGCTCGACCTCGGACTGGGCGGCCCGGAGCACGTCGATCAGCGCGGCCGGCTCGCGCTGCACGCGGGTGGAGTCGGCGCCGGCGAGCACCAGCAGGTTCTCGTCGTTGCGGCGCATCCGGGTGGCCAGGTGGTCGAGCTGGAACAGCTCGGCCAGCCGGTCCGGGTCCTCCTCGCCGCGCTCCAGCCGGTCCAGGTGACCGATCAGGCGGTCGACCAGGATCTGCGACCGGCGGGCCAGGTTGACGAACATCGTGGCGACGGACGCGCGCAGCGCGGCCTGCTCGGCGGCGGTGCGGACGGCCTCCAGGTGGACCGCGTTGAACGCCTCCGTCACCTGGCCGAACTCGTCCTTGCTGCGCACCGGCAGCGGCTCGGCGATCTGGTTGGCGAGCTGCACCGGGGAGAGCTGGCCGGTGACCTGGGGGTCGCGCAGCCGGGCCACCGCCTGGGGCAGGCCGTACTGGGCGATCGAGAGGGCGCCCTGCCGCAGGTCGCGCAGCGAGCGGGCCATCGAGCGGGCGACGAGGTAGGCGAAGAGGATGGCCAGCAGCAGCATGCTGAGCAGCAGGCCGGTCTCCAGGAACACCTGGCGCTGCACGTCCGAGCGCAGGTCGTCGGCGACCGCAACGACGTCGCCGTCGATCTTCGACTCGACCGTGCGGATGAGCTTGGCGTTGGCCACCATGGCCGCGTCCCACTCGTCCGCGTCGAACGGCGCGCCGGTCAGGGTGTCGGCGGTGGTGATGCCGTTGAGCCAGCTGTTGTAGGTGTTCGCCTCGCGCAGGTCGGGGCCGGCGACCACCTGCGCGTAGTACTCCTGCTCGGACTGGGAGGCCACCACCCGGAAGCTCTGCAGCCACTGGCTGGAGCCGGTGCTGGCGGCGATGTACTCGTTGCGCAGGTTCGGTGTGAGCCGCTGCTGGATGAACGCGCGGTGCACCACGTCCCGGCGGCGGGACAGGAACTCCTTGTTCCGGGCGGTGGCGGTCGCGGCGCGCATCTGGTCGCTCAGGTCGTTGTCGCCGGCGAGCTGGGTGGCCGAGTCGCGGACGCTCAGCAGGTTGTCGATCAGGCCGTCGTACGCCTGCATCGCGGGGACGAGCCCGAGCTTGCCGTTGAAGACCTGGCTGCGGGTGCCGGAAAGGTCGGTCAGGGTCTGGTCGATCTCGCGCAGCAGGGTCTCGAGGTTGGCCGGGAGGTCCTCGACCTTGCCCCGCTGCTGGGAGTACGGGCCCCATGCCTTGTCGACCCGGCCGTTGGCCTCCTCGTACGCCTGCTTGAAGCGGGCCGCGTCCTGCCCCTTCGGCACGCCCAGCAGGCGCAGCGCGTTGGTCCGTTCGTCCTGGAGCGTGTCGACCAGGTCACCCGAGTAGCCGACAAGATTGGCCAGGTCACCGGCGCGGTTGGCATTGTTGAGGGTCTCCAGGTGGTCCACCAGACCGCTGGTGCCCACGACGACCGTGGCGATGGTCGGCACGATCATGATGAGACCGAGCTTGGACCAGATCGGCATGTCGCGGAGCCGGCCGGCCGGCCGGCGCAGCCGCGACAGGAAGGAGCCCGCCGTCTTTGGCCGTTTGCTCACGTCACCGCCCTCGCGATTATGCGTCCGCGTCGCCCTCGGGCAACGCCCAGCGGCCGACCCGGCGGGTCGGACCATCCGAGATTCCATCACGCTACCCCTCAAAGAGAAAGCCCAGGTTGGCCGTCACTCGAGGTGTGATGAGATGTTGATGCAATTTGATCGCAGTCCGTCTGGCCGGAGTCACTGAAGGTAATGGATCACCCCCACCGCGTTGTCCTGCTCGCCGGCCCTTCCGGCTCGGGAAAGTCGTACATAGCGCAGCGAACTGGCCTCCCGGTGCTCTGCCTGGACGACTTCTACAAGGACGGCGACGACCCTACATTGCCGCGACGCGACGGCCTGGTCGACTGGGAGTCACCCCGGTCCTGGGACGCCGAAGCGGCCGTGGAAACGATTGCCCGACTGGCCAGGGAGGGCAAGGCCGATGTGCCGGTTTATGCGATCGGTGAGGACCGCCGCGTGTCCACCCGGCCATTCGACATAGCTGGTTCGCCACTTTTCGTTGCCGAAGGGATTTTCGCTGCCGACATCGTCGAGGAGTGCCGCCGGCGGGGGCTGCTCGCCGGGGCGTACGCCCTGCGCCGGCCGCGCGGCGCGACCTTCGTGCGCCGGCTGGCCCGCGACCTCGCCGAGCAGCGCAAGGCGCCCCGGGTGCTGGTGCGCCGGGGGCTGACGCTGCTGCGCAGCGAGCCGGCCGTGCTGCGCCGGCAGACCGGCCTCGGCGCGGAGGCCGCCCGGGCGGGCGAGGTGTTGCGCCGGGTGGCCGGCCTGCTCGCCGGCCACCCGCACCGCCCGTGACGCCGGCCGCGCGGCCCGCGCTCAGCCCAGCAGCTTGGCGTACGCCGGCTTGATCACCTCGTCGATGATCTTCAGCCGCTCGTCGAACGGGATGAAGGCGCTCTTCATCGCGTTGATGGTGAACCACTGGAGTTCCTTCCAGCCGTAGCCGAAGGCGTCCGCCAGCAGGGCCATCTCCCGCGACATCGAGGTGCCGCTCATCAGCCGGTTGTCGGTGTTCACCGTCACCCGGAAGCGCAGGTCCCGCAGCAGCCCGATCGGGTGGTCGGCGATCGAGGCGGCGGCGCCGGTCTGCACGTTCGACGACGGGCACAGCTCCAGCGGGATGCGCTTGTCCCGCACGTACGCGGCCAGCCGGCCGAGCACCGGCTCCGGGCCGGGGGTGATGTCGTCGACGATCCGCACCCCGTGACCGAGCCGGTCCGCCCCGCACCACTGGATCGCCTGCCAGATCGACGGCAGGCCGAACGCCTCGCCGGCGTGGATGGTGAAGTGGAAGTTCTCCCGCTGGAGGTACTCGAAGGCGTCCAGGTGCCGGGTGGGCGGGAAGCCGGCCTCGGCGCCGGCGATGTCGAAGCCGACCACCCCGACGTCCCGGTGCCGGACGGCCAACTCGGCGATCTCCTGCGACCGGGCGGCGTGCCGCATGGCGGTGAGCAGGGTGCCGACCCGGATGGGGGTGCCCGCCTCGGCGGCCAGCGCGCTGCCCTCGGCGAAGCCGGCCAGCACCGCCTCCACCACCTCGTCCAGGGTCAGGTCCCGTTCCAGGTGCTGCTCGGGGGCGAACCGCACCTCGGCGTAGACCACCCCGTCGGCGGCCAGGTCCTGCGCGCACTCCCGGGCCACCCGGCGCAGCGCCGGCGCGGTCTGCATGACGGCGACGGTGTGCGCGAACGTCTCCAGGTAGCGCTCCAGGGAGCCGGAGTTGGCCGCCTCGACGAACCACCGGCCGAGCGCCTCGGGGTCGGTGGTGGGCAGCTCGTGGCCTGCCTCGGCGGCCAGCTCGACGATTGTCGCCGGCCGCAGGCCGCCGTCGAGGTGATCGTGCAGCAGCGCCTTCGGGACCTTGACGATGTCCTCGTACCGGATTGTCGCGACCATGCCCAGACCCTAGTCGGCCCCGCCGTCCCGGCCCACACGACCGGCAGGGGCCGGGGTCACGCCCCGGGAGGCCGCCGGTGCCACGGCCGGACCGGGCGACGCCGCGCCGGTCAGGGGCGCCAGCCGTAGAGCCGGTCGACGGGGAGCCGGAGCACCAGCCGGCCGTCGGCGACCATCGCCGCCCGGTAGTCGGCCCAGTCGGGGTGCTCGCCGCGGATCCGCCGGTAGACCTCGACCAGTTCCTCGACGGTGGCGTCGTCGGGCGCCGCCGCCGGCGGGGTGAGCGCGGCCGTCCCCTCCGCCACGGCGTACGCCCCGCCGTCGGCCGTGGTGACGTGGAAGCTGACCCGGGGGTCGCGGCGCAGGTTGCGCACCTTGGCCCGGCCGGCGGTGGTGGAGCACCGGATCAGGCCGGGCTCGGCCAGGTAGTCGACGTTGGAGAGCTGCGGTCGGCCGTCCCGGCGCAGGGTGACCAGCACGCCCCGGCCGCGTTCGCCGAACAACTCCCACAGGCGGGCGGTCACGCCGACACCCGCAGCGGGGCGCGGGCGGCGTCGCCGGTCTCGCTCCACTCCCGGGTGCGCCGGTGCAGGTGGCGCCCCTCGGACGGGTGGTGCGGCTCGTCGTGGCAGGGGTGACCGAGTTCGACGAGGCGTACCTCGCCGAAGGCGCCGTGCCGGACGGCGACCTCGGTGAACCCGTCGCCGGGCCGGCGGCCCACCCGGCCGGGTCGGGTGCTGGCGACGATGACGTTCGGACGGGGCATGGCGGGCAATCTGGTTGACATGTCACGCACCCTAGGAGCCGGTTGATGACATGTCAACCAGATGGCTACGATGACGGCATGGAGCAACCACGCTGGCTCGACGACCGGGAGCAGCGCGCCTGGCGGGGCTACCGGCGGATGCGCCGCCTGCTCGACCTGGAGCTGGCCCGCGAGCTCGCGCGGGACGCGGGCCTGTCCGAGCCGGACTACGACGTCCTGTCCGACCTCTCGGAGACCCCCGACCAGCGGCTGCGGCTCAGCGAGCTGGCCGACCGGATGCTCTGGTCCCGCAGCCGGCTCTCCCACCACCTCACCCGGATGCAGCAGCGCGGCCTGGTCACCCGCGAGGAGTGCGCGACGGACGGCCGGGGCGCGGTCGTCGCGCTCACCCCCGAGGGCCGGCGCGCGATCGAGGCCGCCGCCCCGGGCCACGTGGCGGCCGTCCGCCGGCACCTCATCGACCTGCTGACCCCCGACGAGGTCGCCGCGCTGGACGCGCTGACCCACCGCGTGGTCGACCACCTGACCGGGATGGACCGGGCCCGACGGTGAACCGATGGTGGTGCAGGCACCACCATCCGACCGGCGTGCGCGCACCATCGAAGTGACCCGTCCGGCTGCCTAGCGTCACTGGCGTCACCAGAAGCCGACGCGGGGAGAGTTGCACGTGTTCACGACATTGGCCACGGCGGTGGTCCGGCGTCCGGGGCGGGTGATCGCCGGCTGGCTGCTCGCCATCGCCGCGCTGACCGCCGCCACCTACGCCGTCTACGGGCCGGAGGGACCTCGGCCCGCCGACAGCCAGGCCGAGTTCCTGCCCGACCGGTACGAGTCCGCGCGGGCCGCCGCGATCGGATCCCGGATCTTCCCCGAACCACCGGGCAGCAGCGCGGTGCTGGTCGTCCGACGGGCCGACGGGGCGGCACTGACCGCCGACGACAGCGCCCGGATCGACCGGCTGCCGCAGCAACTGCGGGTCGTCGGCGTCACCGGGGTGACCGCCGGCGCGACCGCCCCGGACGGGCGGCTCCGCCTGGCCGAGGCGCGCCTGCCCGACGCCGCGCACGCGGAGACGACCGTCCAGACGGTCAAGCGGCTGCGGGCGGCCACCGACGACGCGCTGGCGGGAACCGGCCTGGTCGGTGGCTGGACCGGGCAGGCCGCCGGCGCGGCCGACAGCTTCCTGCTCGACATGATCGTCCACGGCGCCATGATGCTGGTGATCCTGGTCCTGCTGCTGGTCGTCTTCCGCAGCCCGGCGATCGCGCTGCTCAACCTGTTCCTCGTGCTGCTGGTCGCGCAGGCCGCCGCCGGGCTGCTCGCCCTGGGCGGGAAGGTCTTCGGATACGCCCTGGACGCCTCCACCACGGGCCTGCTTCCGGTCGTGCTGCTCGGCATCGGCACCGACTACGCCGTCTTCCTGCTCTTCCGCTACCGGGAACGTCTCCGGGCCGGCGACGACCGCCGTACCGCGATGGTCCACGCGGCCAGCCGGATCGGCGGGGTGGTCACGGTGTCCGCGCTGGTCGTGGCGGTGGCGTTCGGCGCGCTGGTGCTCTCCCGGCTCGCCTCCTTCCAGGTGCTCGGCCCGGCGCTGGCCGTCGCCGTCCTGCTCATGGTGGCCGCCGCGCTGACCCTGTTCCCCGCGGTCTACTCACTGCTCGGCCGCCGGGGCTGGTGGCCGGCGAAGCTGGTCGCGCCGGGTGCCGGGTCGACGCCGGGCCACGGCGGCGACGAGGCGACCGGGCGGTCGGCCCGGACCGCCCGCCTGGTCGCCCGCCGGCCGGCCCGGGTCGCGCTGGCCACGGTCGCCGCCCTCCTGCTGCTCGGTCTCGGCGCGCTGCAGCTCCGGCCCAGCTACGAACTCGACACGTTGCCACCCGGCTCCGAGTCGGCCCGGGCGCTGGAGTGGCTCCACTCGGGCCTGCCCGCCGGGACGCTCTCCCCGACGGTCGTGTACCTCACCGGCACCGGGGTGGACGCGGCCACCACCGAACGGTTCGCCGCACGCCTCGCCGAGGTGCCGATCGTGGCGGCCCCGGGCGGGGTCGAGATCGAGGGGGACGTGGCCCTGGTGCGGCTGCTGCTCACCGAGCCCCCGTACTCGCAGCGGGCGATGGATGCGGTGGAGAACCAGCTACGCCCGGCCGCGCACGCCGCCGCACCGCCCGGCACCCGGGCGTACGTCGGTGGGGAGACCGCCACCTTCGCCGACATCCGGACCGTGCTCGACGAGGACCTCCGGCTGATCCTCCCGGTGGCCGCCGGGCTGATCGGGCTGCTCCTGCTGCTGATGCTGCGCGGCCTGCTCGCCTCGCTGGGCCTGCTCGCGGCGGTCGCGCTCGGGTTCGCCGCCACCCTCGGCACCAGCGTGCTGGTGTTCCAGGTCCTCGGCGGCCAGTCGGGGCTCAACTTCCAACTGCCGCTGGTCGTGTTCCTCTTCGTCACCGCGATCGGGACCGACTACAACATCCTGATGATCGCCCGGTTCCGGGAGGAACTGCGCGCGGGACGGCCGCCCCGTCAGGCCGCCGCGGAGGCGGTACGCCGGGCCGGCCCGGCGGTCGCCGCCGCCGGGGTCATCCTGGCCGGCAGCTTCGGGGTGCTCGTGGCGTCGCCGATGCTGGCCCAGATCGGGCTCGCCGTCGCGGTCGGCGTGCTGATCTCGACGTTCGGGCTCTCCTGGCTCCTGGTGCCGGCGCTGGCCGCGCTCACCGGTCGGGCCGCCTTCTGGCCGGCCCGTACCCGCCCCCGACCCGGCCCCGCTCCCCTGCCGGGCGTCGCGCCGGAGGCCGGACCGGTCCCCGCGCCGACGGGGGACGCCGCGCCGGCTGGGACAATGGCCCGATGAGTGGGGTGCGGCGGGCATGGCGGGAGCTGCACCAGTTGGCCGTCGCGGCGGGGCTGGCCGGGGCGGGCATCGGGTTCGCGCTGGCCACGCTCCTCACCGCCGGGCTCAGCCTGCTCGGCGTCGGCCTCCCCCTGCTCGACCGCACCCTCGCCGGCACCCGGACGCTGCTGGACCGGCAGCGCCGCCGGGTGCCGGGCCCACCGGTCCGGTCCCCGTACCGGCCGGTGACCGGCGGGCTGGCGGCCCGGTTGCGGACGGCGGCCGGGGATCCGGCCACCTATCGGGACCTGGCGTTCCTGTTCGCCCACTTCTGCCTCGCCCCGGTCGCCGTGGTGCTGGCCGTGGGGCTCTGGCTCGGCGTCGTGCAGGGCCTCGCCCTGCCGCTGATCCACACGGTGGCGCCCGGCGCGGTCGACAACTTCCTCGGCCTGCCGATCGACTCGCTGCGCAACGCCGCGCTGGCCGTGGTGCTCGCGCTGCTGGTGGGGGTCGGGGCGTACTGGCTGCCCCGGGGGCTGCTCCACCTGGAGCACCGGCTGACCCGGGCGCTGCTCGCGCCGACCGCCCGGGCGGCCCTCGCCGAGCGGGTGGAGGAGCTGGCCGACACCCGCGCCCAGACCGTCGACGCCCAGGCGGCCGAGCTGCGCCGGATCGAGCGCGACCTGCACGACGGCGCGCAGGCGCGGCTGGTCGCGATGGCGATGAACCTCGGCCTCGCCGAGGAACTGCTGGCCCGGGACCCGGAGGCGGCCCGTGGGCTGGTCACCGAGGCCCGCTCCGCCGCCGGCACCGCCCTGTCCGAGCTGCGCGACGTCGTCCGCGGCATCCACCCGCCGGTGCTGGCGGACCGGGGGCTCGCCGGGGGCGTCGCCGCCCTCGCCCTCGGCGCGGCCCTCCCGGTCGACCTGGACGTCGACCTGCCCGAGCGGCTGGCGCCGCCGCTGGAGTCGGCGCTCTACTTCACCGTCGCCGAGCTGATCACCAACGCCGCCCGGCACAGCGGCGCGGCCCGGGTGGCGGTGCGGCTGCACCGGGTCGACGGCACGGTCCGGCTGACCGTCTCCGACGACGGTCGGGGCGGTGCCGACCCGGCGCGGGGCACGGGCCTGGCCGGCATCCGGCGGCGGCTCGCGGTCTTCGACGGCCGGGTGCGGATCAGCTCCCCGGACGGTGGGCCTACCGTGGTGGACGTGGAGCTGCCGTGCGCATCGTGATCGCCGAGGACCTGGTGCTGCTGCGCGACGGGCTGATCCGGCTCTTCACCGCGTACGGCGACGAGGTGGTGGCCGCCGTGGAGACCGGCGACGACCTGCTCGCCGCCCTGCTGGAGCACCGCCCCGACGTCGCCGTGGTGGACGTCCGGCTGCCGCCCGGGCACACCGACGAGGGGCTGCGGGCGGCGCTGGCCGCCCGCGCCCGGGTGCCCGGCCTGCCGGTGCTGGTCCTCTCCCAGTACGTCGAGCAGCTCTACGCCCGGGAGCTGCTCTCCGACGGCGCGGGCGCGGTGGGCTACCTGCTCAAGGACCGGGTGGCCGACGTCGCGCAGTTCGTCGCCGCGGTGCACCGGGTGGCCGGGGGCGGCATGGCGATGGACCCCGAGGTGGTCTCGCAGCTGCTCGCCCGGCCGGCCCACGCCGCGCCGCTGGGCCGGCTCACCCCCCGCGAGCACGAGGTGCTGGCGCTGATGGCCGAGGGACGCTCCAACGGCGCGATCGCGCAGCGCCTGGTGGTCACCGAGAAGGCGGTCAGCAAACACATCAACTCGATCTTCACCAAGCTCGACCTGCGCGACTGCGACGACGACCACCGGCGGGTACGCGCGGTGCTGACGTACCTGGACGCCTGACGTGGACACCCGTGTCGTCGACCGGCTCCGCTGCCCGGTCTGCGCCGAGCCGCTGGCGGAGGCCGCCGCCGGCACCGCCACCGCGCTGCGCTGCCCCCGCCGGCACAGCTTCGACGTCGCCCGGCAGGGCTACGTCAACCTGCTCGCCGGCCGCGCCCCGCACGCCGGGGACACCGCCGAGATGGTGGCCGCCCGCGCCGACTTCCTGGCCGCCGGCCACTACGACCTGATCTCGACCGCGCTCGCCACCGCCGCGACGGAGGCCGCGGACCGGGTCCGCGCGGCGCGGCCCGAGGCGTACCCCCTGGTGGTGGACGCCGGCGCGGGGACCGGCCGGCACCTCGCGGCGGTGCTGGCGGCGCTGCCGGACGCGGTGGGTCTGGCCCTGGACGTGTCGAAGCCGGCACTGCGCCGGGCGGCGCGGGCGCATCCCCGCGCGGCGGCGGCGCTGGCCGACACCTGGCAGCGGCTGCCGCTGGCCGACGCCGGCACCGCCGTGCTGCTGAACGTCTTCGCCCCGCGCAACGGCGCGGAGTTCCACCGGGTCCTCGACCCGGCCGGGTCCCTGCTGGTGGTGACGCCGGCCGAGGAGCACCTCGCCGAGCTGGTCGGCGCGCTCGGCCTGCTCCGGGTGGACCCGGCCAAGGCGGACCGGGTCGCCGAGAGCCTGGGCGGGCGCTTCGCGCAGGTGGCGTCGACCGGGCACCGGCGGGAGCTGGCGCTGACCGGGCCGGAGGTCGCGACGCTGGTCGGGATGGGCCCGAGCGCGTGGCACACCGACCCGACCGGGCTCGCCGCCCGGGTCGCCGCGCTGCCCGAGCCGGTCCGGGTGACCGTCGCGGTGGACCTCACCGTCTGGCGGCCGGCCCCGCGCTGACCCGGCAGGTCGGGGTGGCGAGGCCCCCGGCCGACCGGCGGGTCAGGTGGAGAGGTCGACCTCTTCCCAGCCCGGGGGCTCGTCGTGGTAGGGCCCCCGCAGGATCACCGCCCACTCCAGCGCCCAGCGGCGCTGGCCGATGGCGTTGGCGTCGACCAGGCCGGGCGGCGTGCGGCCCGCCCGCTCCGTCTCCAGGTACGCCCAGTCCAGGCAGTAGTGCAGGTCGAGCAGCGCGGCCGCGTCGGCGGGGTGCTGCGGGGCCGCGAGGATCCGGGCACGCCACTGGCCGAAGGTCTCCCCGCCGGGGATGTGCGGCATCCGCTCCACCAGCCGCTCGTCCACCGGCAGGGTCGGGTCGAGCTGCTTGGTCAGGCCGAGCACCCAGGCCAGCGCGAAGAGCGCGTCGTGGTGCAGCACGAACGACCGGTGGTCGCCCTTGCCGCCGGTCACGAACTGGAACTCCGGCGGCGTGACCATCTCGACCAGGTGCGAGGTGAGCAGCCAGCTCATCGCGGCCTGCGGCGGCATCCCGAAGCAGCGCGCGAGGATCAGGTGCAGCACGGCGATCCGGGCCTCGATCTCCGCGGTGGGTCGCAGTTCGATCTGGTCGCCGGGCTCCCACACGAGCGGGAACTGGGGTGGCGGCAGCGGGAGACGCAGCCGGGACAACTCGTCCAGGCTCGCCTCACGCACCTCCCGCGGATCGGGGGCAGGTACGGTCACGGCGGAAATGTCCTGTCTGCTCGCGACGACTCGGCGCCGGTTGTCCCCCTGGCCAGGGAGGATAGCGCTCCGAGCCGGCCGGCACCATGCCGCCCCGGCGACCGCCCCGCTCAGCCGATGCGCTCGATGACCAACGGCGTCGCGGCGGGCGCGGTCGGCGAGATCCGCACCGCCCGCGCGGCGTCCTCCCGCGCCGCCGGAATCCGGGCGGCGTGCTCCGCGCGCAGCTCGTAGAGGGGGTCGCCGGCCCGCACCGGGTCGCCGGGCCGCTTGTGCAGCACCACCCCCGCCGGCACGCTGACCGGGTCCTCCTTGCGCGCCCGTCCGGCGCCGAGCCGCCAGGCGGCCACCCCCATGGCGTACGCGTCGACCGAGGCGACGAAGCCGTCCGCGTCCGCGCGGACCACCTCGACCTCGTTCGCGGTGGGCATCGGGGCGTCCGGGTCGCCGCCCTGGGCGCGGATCATCGCGCGCCAGGAGTCCATCGCCCGGCCGTCGCGCAGCGCGGCCTCCGGGTCGGCGTCCGGCAGCCCGGCCGCGTCGAGCATCTCGCGGGCCAGCGCCAGGGTCAGCTCGACCACGTCGGCGGGGCCGCCCCCGGCCAGCACCTCGACCGACTCGGTCACCTCGACGGCGTTGCCGATGGCCAGGCCGAGCGGGGTCGACATGTCGGTGAGCAGGGCGACGGTCCGCACGCCGTGCGCGCCGCCCAGCTCCACCATCGTCCGGGCCAGCTCGCGGGCCTGCTCGACGGACTTCATGAACGCGCCGGAGCCGACCTTCACGTCGAGCACCAGCGCCCCGGTGCCCTCGGCGATCTTCTTGCTCATGATCGAGCTGGCGATCAGCGGGATGGCCTCGACGGTGCCGGTCACGTCGCGCAGCGCGTACAGCTTGCGGTCGGCCGGGGCGAGCCCCGCGCCGGCCGCGCAGATCACCGCCCCCACGTCCCGGAGCTGGGCGATGAACTCCTCGTTGCGCAGCGCCGCCCGCCAGCCGGGGATGGACTCCAGCTTGTCGAGCGTGCCGCCGGTGTGGCCGAGGCCACGGCCGCTGAGCTGCGGCACGGCCGCGCCGCACGCCGCCACCAACGGGGTCAGCGGGAGGGTGATCTTGTCGCCGACGCCGCCGGTGGAGTGCTTGTCGACGGTCGGCCGGTCGACGGCGGAGAGGTCGAGCCGCTCCCCGCTGGCGATCATCGCGGCGGTCCACCGGGCGATCTCCGGCGCGGTCATGCCACGCAGCAGGATCGCCATGGCCAACGCCGACATCTGCTCGTCGGCGACCAGCCCCCGGGTGTACGCGTCCACCACCCAGTCGATCTGCGCGTCGGAGAGCACACCCCCGTCCCGCTTGACCCGGATGACGTCAACCGCCGCAAAACCACTCATCAGAAGATCTTCCCTAGTCGTGTGCAGATACCGATCCGCGGACCGCGACCACCGACGGCTGGGGCCTGCCGTGCCCGGCGGAGGGATCAAGCCTGACCGCCCGGAGCCGGGCGAGGCGGGGACCCGGGGGGAATAGAGAAAGAACCCCCACG
>NZ_JBFAVI010000030.1:0-53453 GCF_040679695.1 Micromonospora sp. NPDC052213 | reverse complement strand
GGGCGGCGCAGCCCGTCGTCGGCGGGGGCGCCGCGGCCGGCGCGCCGACCGTGGGCAGCCCGAGCAGCACCCCGGGCGTACGCGGGGAGCGCCCCGCCTCGGCCGCGTCGCCGGCCCGGGTGCGCCGGTGCGACAGCGGCTCACCGTCGGCGTTGAGGTGGTGCGGGGCCGCGTACGTGACGGTGGTGTGCACGATGTCGCCGGGGCGGATCTGCCCGGCGAGGGAACCAGCGTCGAAGTGGACGAGGCGGCCGTCACGGGCGCGGCCGGACATCCGGCCGGTGCGCTCGTCCTTGCGCCCCTCGCCGACGGCGACCAGCACCTCGACGGTCTCCCCCACGAGCCGCTTGTTCTCCGCCCACGTGATCTCCTCCACGCAGGCGACCAGCCGCTCGTAGCGTTCCTGGACGACCTGCTTGGGGAGCTGGCCCTCCATCGTGGCGGCGGGGGTGCCGGGGCGCTTCGAGTACTGGAAGGTGAACGCGGAGGAGAACCGGGCCTCGCGGACCACGTCGAGGGTGCGCTCGAAGTCGGCGTCGGTCTCGCCGGGGAAGCCGACGATGATGTCCGTGGTGATCGCCGCGTCCGGCATCGCCGCCCGGACCTTCTCGATGATGCCGAGGTAGCGGTCGGCCCGGTACGAGCGGCGCATGGCGCGCAGCACGTCGTCCGAGCCGGACTGCAGCGGCATGTGCAGCGAGTGGCAGACGTTCGGCGTCTCGGCCATCGCGGCGATCACGTCGTCGGTGAAGTCCTTCGGGTGCGGGCTGGTGAACCGGACCCGCTCCAGGCCATCGACGTCGCCGCAGGCGCGCAGCAGCTTGCCGAAGGCGAGCCGGTCGCCGAACTCCACGCCGTAGGAGTTGACGTTCTGCCCGAGCAGGGTCACCTCCAGCACGCCCTCGTCGACCAGGGCGCGCACCTCGGAGAGGATGTCTCCGGGGCGGCGGTCCTTCTCCTTGCCGCGCAGGGAGGGCACGATGCAGAACGTGCAGGTGTTGTTGCAGCCGACGGAGATCGACACCCAGCCGGCGTACGTGGACTCGCGCCGGGTGGGCAGCGTCGAGGGGAAGACGTCGAGGGACTCGAGGATCTCCACCTCGGCGGCGGCGTTGTGCCGGGCCCGCTCCAGCAGCACCGGCAACGACCCGATGTTGTGCGTGCCGAAGACCACGTCTACCCAGGGCGCCTTGCGGACGATCTCGCCGCGGTCCTTCTGGGCGAGGCAGCCGCCGACGGCGATCTGCATCCCCGGGTGCCTGTCCTTGACGGGGCGCAGGTGACCGAGGTTGCCGTAGAGCCGGTTGTCGGCGTTCTCCCGGACCGCGCAGGTGTTGAACACCACCACGTCCGGGTTGTCGTCGGCCTCGGCGGCGCGCACGTAGCCCGCCTGCTCCAGCAGCCCGGAGATGCGCTCGGAGTCGTGCACGTTCATCTGGCAGCCGTACGTGCGCACCTGGTAGGTGCGCGGGCTGCTCGCCGCTGCGGTAGTCATGACCCGGACAGCGTATCCGGGCGAGAATCCCGAACCGAACGAGGAGGAGCCGTGTGCCGGAGCATCAAGACCCTTCGTGAGCCGTACGTCGCCGAGGTGAGCCCGGCCGACGTCGAGGCCGCCGCCCTGCAGTACGTCCGGAAGATCTCGGGCTTCCGCAGGCCCGCCGCGCACAACGCCGCGGCCTTCGACGCGGCGGTCGCCGCGGTCGCCGCGGCCACCGCGACCCTGCTGAGCGAGTTGGAGGTACGCGGCGGCCGCTCCGCCCGCCCGGCGAGCTGACCTCGCCGCCCGCCGGGCCGACGCGGGGAGGCCCCGCGTGCCGGCGCGGCGGTCCTCAGGCGGCGGCGAGCGCGGGCAGCACCGAGTCGGGGGCCCAGCGTGAGCGGTGGCACTGCGACCAGCCGCGGCAGCGGGGATCGGCCTCGGTGCAGAGCCGCTGGTTGCCGAGCACCTCGCCGTCGTCGGTCTCGCGGACGTCGAAGTGCACCGGCCGGATCGTGCCGTCGGGGGCCACGAGCAGGTGCCGGCCGGCGTCGAGGGTGTCGTCGCGCAGCAGGCAGTTGCGGTCCAGCAGCCGCGCCAGCGCGGCGATGCTGGCGTGCTCGGGGAGCCCGTCGGGCACGCCGTAGCAGTCCACGATGGTGGCGAACTCCCCCGGCGCCTGCCAGACGTCGCAGATCACCGCGTGCGCCGGCAGCCGGGCCGGGTCGGCCGCCGCCAGGGGCATCACCACCCGGCCGAGTGCCTCGGCCAGTGCCGGGTAGACCTCCACCGGCCGCACCTGGTCGATTCTCCAGTTCCACAGCTCGGTCATGCCGCCTCCTCGCTGTGCTCGTCCCACCGGCCTCCGGATCGGGCCTTACTGACGATGGTGGGGGGCATATGACCTCAGCCGGGGGCAAGTTACCGGTCTGTGACCATTCCGGGCAAAATTTCCTCGGGCACCGTTGCTCCGAGTGGCCGAAAGATGACAGTTTATCGGGTACGGTGCCCCGTTCGGAACTTCCCCGCTCCGTCGCGCGCCCGTTTCGACCGGGTCGGTCAGCGCACGACGACCCGGTGCTCGCCGGGGGGCAGCAGCTCGCCGACCACGGTGGCGCCCGGCAGTTCGCCGGCGACCAGCAGGCCGCCCGACGTCTGCGCGTCGGCCAGCAGCAGCCGGTCGTCCTCGGCGATCCCGCCGAAGTCGGTCCACCCGGCGACCCACTCCAGGTTGCGGCGGCAGCCGCCGCTGACGTACCCGTCGCGCACCGCCTCCCGGGCGCCGGCCAGGTAGGGCACCCGGGCCGCGTCGATCGCCACCGTCAGCCGGCTCGCCCGGGCCAGCTTGGACGCGTGCCCGAGCAGACCGAAGCCGGTCACGTCGGTGCCGCAGCGCACACCGGCCGCCACCGCGGCCCGCGCGGCGTCCCGGTTGAGGGTGGTCATGGCGGCGACCGCCTCGGGGAAGCTCTCACCGGTGGCCTTGTGCCTGGTGTTGAGCACCCCGACGCCCAGCGGCTTGGTCAGCGACAGCGGCAGCCCCGCCCGGCCCGCGTCCAGGGTGATCAGCTCCTCGGGCCGGACCACCCCGGTGACGGCCAGCCCGTACTTGGGGCCCTCGTCGTCGACGCTGTGCCCGCCGGCGAGGTGGCATCCCGCGTCCCGGGCCACGTCCTGCCCGCCGCGCAGCACCTCCCGGGCCAGCTCCAGCGGCAGCACGTCGCGCGGCCAGCAGAGCAGGTTGAGCGCGACGAGCGGGGTGCCACCCATCGCGTACACGTCGGAGAGCGCGTTGGTCGCGGCGATCCGCCCCCAGTCGTACGCGTCGTCGACGACGGGGGTGAAGAAGTCGGCGGTGGTGACCAGGCCGGTCCGCTCGTCGAGCCGGACCACGGCGGCGTCGTCACCGTGGTCGAGGCCGACGAGCAGGTCCGCGGCGCCGGTGGCCGGGCCGAGGCCGGCGACCATGGCCTCCAGCTCGCCCGGCGGGATCTTGCAGGCGCAGCCGCCGCCGCGGGCGTACTCGGTCAGCCGCACCCGTTCCGTCACCCCCACATGATCTTCCACACGACCCGAAGCCGCCACCGGGTGGACCGGTTTCGGAGTCAAAATCCGACTCCCGGGCCCGAGCGGAAATGGTGTTACCGCTCCGTGACCAACTGACTTGCGTTCCGCCACATCCCCCCGCCTACAGTTGCCCAACCGGGGGTCAACGGACCCCGCGTGCGCGACGACAGGGACGGTGGACGACGTGGCGACGGGCGAACCGCTCATCGTGCTGGATTCGGTCAACAAGTGGTTCGGGCCGCTGCACGTGCTGGACGACGTCTCGCTGTCGGTCGGGCGCGGCGAGGTGGTCGTGGTCATCGGGCCGTCCGGCTCCGGCAAGTCGACGCTCTGCCGCACCATCAACCGACTCGAGCCGATCACCTCCGGCACCATCACCTTCGACGGGCAGCCCCTGCCGGCCGAGGGCAAGGCGCTGGCGAAGCTGCGCAGCGAGGTCGGCATGGTGTTCCAGTCGTTCAACCTCTTCGCGCACAAGACGATCCTCGAGAACGTCACCCTCGGGCCGGTCAAGGTCCGCAAGGAGAAGCCGGCGGCGGCCCGCGAGCGCGGCCTGGCCCTGCTGGACCGGGTCGGCATCGCCAACCAGGCCGACAAGTTCCCCGCCCAGCTCTCCGGCGGCCAGCAGCAGCGCGCCGCGATCGCGCGGGCGCTGGCCATGCAGCCCAAGGCGATGCTCTTCGACGAGCCGACCAGCGCGCTCGACCCGGAGATGGTCGGCGAGGTGCTGGACGTGATGACGTCGCTGGCCCGCGAGGGCATGACGATGGTCGTGGTCACCCACGAGATGGGCTTCGCCCGGCACGCGGCGAACCGCGTCATCTTCATGGCCGACGGGCAGCTGGTCGAGGACGCCCCGCCCACCGAGTTCTTCGCCAACCCGCGCAGCGAGCGGGCCAAGGACTTCCTCTCCAAGATCCTCACGCACTAGGCGTCCGTACCTGGAGCGCGCCGTCCCCCGGCGGTTCCGTCGAAGAAGGAGATGAGTATGCGTATCACGCGCGTAGCGGCGCTCGCCGCGGCCGCCACCCTGGCGCTCGGCATGACCGCCTGCGGTGGCGACGACGCCGAGGAGGGCACCGGCGCTGGCAGCAAGTCCTTCGCCGCCGGCAGCACGATGGAGCGCCTGAACAAGGCCCAGTCCATCAAGATCGGCACGAAGTTCGACCAGCCCGGCTTCGGCCAGAAGGGCCTGTCGGGCGACCCGGAGGGCTTCGACGTCGAGGTCGCGAAGATCATCGTCAAGGAGCTCGGCATCCCCGAGGACAAGATCGAGTGGGTCGAGGCCCCCTCGAAGGTCCGCGAGGACGTCATCGTGAACGGCACGGTCGACCTGGTCGCCGCGACCTACACGATCAACGACAAGCGCAAGGAGCGCATCGCGTTCGCCGGGCCGTACTACGAGGCCGGCCAGAACATCATGGTGAAGAAGGACGACACCACGATCACCGGGCCGGACTCCTTCAAGGACGGCACCAAGAAGGTCTGCTCGGTCACCGGCTCCACCCCGGCCGAGGAGATCAAGAAGCACGTCAAGGACGTCGCCACCCAGCTGGTGCTGTTCGACACCTACGACAAGTGCCGCGACGCCCTCAAGGGTGGCCAGGTCGACGCCGTCACCACGGACAACGTGATCCTGCTCGGCTACATCGCCAAGGACGAGGCGTCCTTCAAGCTGGCCGGCGACAACTTCACCAAGGAGCCGTACGGCATCGGGGTGAAGAAGGAGGACACCGACTTCCGCAACTTCATCAACGACACGCTGGAGAAGGCGTTCGCCGACGGCAGCTGGCAGAAGGCCTGGGACGGCACCGCCGGCAAGTTCGGCGCCCAGCTGGGCTCCGCCCCGACCGTCAACCGCTACTGATCTAATTCCTTCGATCTGGAGGGTGGGGAGGAAGACCGACCCGTGAGTGTGCTCATCGACAAGTTCGACGTCTTCGCGGGTGGTTTCTGGCTCACCCTCCAGATCTGCGTACTCGCCGCGATCGGTGCCCTGATCCTGGGCGCCATCGTGGCGGTACTGCGGATCTCCCCGGTGCCGCCGCTGCGGGCGGTCGGCACCGCGTACGTCAACATCTTCCGGAACATGCCGCTGACCGTGGTGATGTTCTTCGCCGCGTTCGGCCTGCCGGCGCTCGGCTCCAACGCGGACTTCCTGCGCATCCCCGGCCTGGACGCGGTGTTCAGCCGGCTCGACACGGACCTGCCGTACTTCCGCTTCGCGCTGATCGCGCTGGTGCTCTACACCGCCGCGTTCGTCTGCGAGGCGCTGCGGTCCGGCGTGAACGCGGTCCCCGCCGGCCAGGCGGAGGCCGCCCGGTCGCTCGGCCTCACCTTCGGCCAGAACCTGCGGTACGTGGTGCTGCCGCAGTCCTGGAAGGCCTCGGTGGTGCCCCTCGGTTCGGTGATCATCGCGATGATCAAGAACTCGGCCCTGATCGGCTTCTTCGGCGTGGTCGGCGACCTCTCGCAGACCGCCGACCAGCTCACCTCGGCCGAGGGCTACGCCTTCGTCCCCGTCGCCATCGGCATCTCGATCGGATACCTGATCATGACCGTCCCCCTCGGCGCGCTCCTCGACCGGATCGAGAAGCGGCAGGCGGTGGCCCGATGAGCCAGCAGACCGTCCTCTACGACGTCCCCGGCCCACGGCAGCGCCGGATCACCCTCGTCAGCAGCCTGGTGGCGACGGTGCTGCTGCTCGCGGGCGCGTACTTCCTGATCTACAAGCCGCTGGACGCCAAGGGCCAGTTCTCGATGGAGCTGTGGGGGCCCCTGCTCGACCCCTCCAACGAGAACTTCTCGCAGGTGTGGGAGCGGATCGGCCTCGGCTTCAAGAACACGCTGACCGCCGCCGCCCTGGCGATCGTCGCCTCGCTGGTGGTCGGCACCCTGCTCGCGGTGCTGCGGATCCAGCTCAAGAGCCTGACCCGCCGCCGGTTCACCGGCTTCGCCGCGCCGCTGGCCTACCTGCTGCGCGGGCTGAGCGTGCTGCTGTCGGCGGTCACCCGGGTCTGCGTCGAGGTGTTCCGGGGCCTGCCCGTGGTCATCACGATCTTCTTCGTGGCGCGCGGCTTCCCCGAGTTCGGCGTCACGTTCGAGACGCTGTGGTACCTGGTCATCGGCCTGACCATCTACAACTCGGTGGTCATCGCCGAGATCCTCCGCTCCGGCATGGAGGGCCTGCCCGGCGGGCAGGCCGAGGCGGCGGCCGCGATCGGCCTCTCCCCGATGCAGACCACCCGGATGATCCTGCTGCCGCAGGCCTTCCGGATCATGCTGCCGGCGCTGATCAGCCAGCTCGTCGTGGTGCTCAAGGACACCTCGCTGGGCTTCATCATCAGCTACGAGGAGACCCTGAACATCGGCAAGCAGCTCATCGGCGTGCTGGACAACCCGATCCAGGTCTACGTCGTGATCGCGGTGATGTTCATCCTGGTGAACTACTCGCTGTCGAAGCTGGCCCAGTACGTCCAGCACCGGCTCTCCCGGGGCCGCAAGACCGCCGGCACCCCGGCCCAGAACCCGCCCCCGGCGGCGCTCACCGCGCAGGCGGAGAGCAGCGGCCAGGGCGTCTGACCCCGCCCGACGACGAAGGGCCGGCCCGGTTATCGGGCCGGCCCTTCGCGTTGCGCCGTGGACGGCCGGTAGACCGTCGACGCCCGTCCGCCCGGGCGTCCCCGCCTCGCCGCCGGCACCCTCGCGTTGCGCCGGAGCGGGCAGCCTCGGTGCCGGCCCGACGCGACGTCAGCGCGCGATCTCGGTGACCCGGGACTCGCGGACCACGGTCACCCGGATCTGACCCGGGTACGTCAGCTCCTCCTCGATCTGCTTCGCCACGTCCCGGGCCAGCACGGCGGCGCCGATGTCGTCCACGTCGTCCGGCTTGACCATCACCCGGATCTCGCGGCCGGCCTGCATGGCGAAGACCTTCTCCACGCCGAGCTTGCCGGCCGCGATCTCCTCGATCCGCTCCAGCCGCTTGACGTACGCCTCCAGGCTCTCCCGCCGCGCCCCGGGCCGCCCGCCGGAGCAGGCGTCGGACGCCTGGGTGAGGACGGCCTCGATGGTCTGCGGCGGCACCTCGTTGTGGTGCGCCTCGATGGCGTGGACGACGTCCTCGCTCTCGCCGTACTTGCGGGCGAGATCCGCGCCGATGATGGCGTGGCTGCCCTCCACCTCGTGGGTCAGCGCCTTGCCGATGTCGTGCAGGAACGCCGAGCGCTTGATGGTCGGCACGTCGAGCCGCAGCTCGGCCGCCATGATCCCGGCGATGTGCGCGGTCTCCACCAGGTGCTTGAGCACGTTCTGCCCGTACGACGTCCGGTAGCGCAGCCGGCCGAGCAGGGTGACCAGCTCCGGGTGGATCTCGGTGATGCCGACCTCGACCAGGGCGTCCTCGGCGGCCCGCTGGCACAGCTCCTCCACCTCGTGCCGGGCCAGGTCGTAGACCTCCTCGATCCGGTGCGGGTGGATCCGCCCGTCCAGGACCAGCTTCTCCAGGGTGAGCCGGCCGACCTCCCGGCGCACCGGGTCGAAGCAGGAGAGCAGCACCGCCTCGGGGGTGTCGTCGATGATCAGGTTGACGCCGGTGACCGACTCGAAGGCGCGGATGTTGCGGCCCTCCCGGCCGATGATCCGCCCCTTCATCTCGTCGCCGGGCAGGTGCAGGACGCTGACCACGCTCTCCGCGGTCTGCTCGCTGGCGACCCGCTGGATCGCGTCGACGACGATGTGCCGGGCGCGCTGCTCGGCGGTGTTGCGCGCGTCGGATTCGATGTCCCGGACCAGCAGCGCGGCCTCCCGCTTGGCCTGGCCCTCGATCGCCTCGATCAGCTCCGCCCGGGCCGTGTCGGCGGTGAGCCCGGCGACCCGCTCCAACTCCCGGCGCCGCTGCTCCTCCGCCTCGGCCAGTTCCGCCTCCCGCTGGTCGAGCGCGGCACCGCGGGCGGCCAGGGCCGCGCTGGCGGCCGTGAGCTGACGCTCCCGCTCGGCGAGCCGCTCCACCTCCTCGGTGTGCAGCCGCTCGCGCTCGTCCATCCGGGCCGCCCGCCGCTCCACCTCGGCGGCCTGCTCCCGGGTGGTGGCGGCGAGCACCGCGACCTCGCGTTCGCCGCTGCGCCGGGCCGTGCTCCGTAGCTGCTCCGCGTCCGCCTCGGCCTGCTTGTGGGCCCGTTCCAGGATGGTGTCGGCCTCCGCCCGGGCGTCGTCGAGCACCCGGCGCGCCTCGGCGCGGGCCGCCTTCGCCTCGGCCTTCGCGGCAGCCGCCTCGGCCCGGGCCGCCGCGGCGGCGGACTTCGCCACGTCGATCGTGCTGTTGGCCTCGTCGGCGGCACTGCGCAGCGCGGCCAGGGACTGTTCCTGCCGGTCCTTCTCGGCGATGAAGGCGGGATCCTCGGGCGCCGGCGCCGCGCCGAGCCGGCGCAGCGTCCGTACGCCCAGCAGCACCGCCCCGAGCACGACCACGGTCAGGACCAGCACCACCGCGAGGATCACGACGTCGAAGCCGCTCATGCCGGCGCCCCGTTCCGCACGGCCGTCACGCGGTCGGCCACACCCCGGTCGGCCCGCGGTCGGTGCGAGCCGGGCCCGACGTTCAGCCCGCTCATGTCGGCACCCCGGTGGACCTGCGCCGCCTCGCCATGGCCGCCTCCCCTGAACGTCGGGACCGCAGCGACGGTGCCGGTGGGCACGGACCCTGCGGCTGTGGACGCCCGACCGGAGCGACTGGCCGTGGGTAGGTTCCGTCGGCGGTGCCCACGCGGGGCATCGCCGGCGGCCGGGTGCAGTTGTCGCGCCAGCCCGGACCGGCCTGTCCGAAGCTGCCGCCAGTGGCCGACGAGTCGGCCAAAGTGATGCTGTTCCGTTACGAGATCTATGTTGTGCGCTTAGCCTGCGCTGGTCGGGCAATGTGAGCCTGTATGGCGAGGCTAGGTCTCCCGGGGCCGTCTGGTCAAGAACTCATGATCAAACCCCCCGAACGGAGAGAAGTTGTCGCGTCACCGTGCGCTCACTGCACGACGGACACCAGCGGACAACCCGGGCAGGCAGTGGGGCCTCACGACCCATCGGCCCTGCTCAGGCCCGACCGCCCGCCGCGGCTCGACCAGACGACCCGGCCTCCGGAGTCGTGCGGGAAACGCGGCTTCGTCGCGGGGCCGACCCGGTCTGCCGCGCGGGCAGGGCCAGCAGGCTGACCCCGCCCGTTGTCGGCGCAGAACCAGCAGGCCGGCCCCGCCGTTGTCGGCGCGGAGCCAGCAGGGGCGACCCATCCGTTGTGAGGTGGAGTCAGCGGGCGCCGGCGGCCACCGCCGCCGTCACCAGGTCGGCGTTGCCGGGCGCGACCGCCCCGTCGGGCAGCCGCAGCGTGTCCTCCAAGCCGATGCGGCTGTGCAGCCCCCGACGGACCGCCTCGGCGAGGATCGGCCACGTCGCCGGCCCCTCGGCGTGCAGCAGCACCGGCGGCGGCCCGGCGGCCGGGGACGACAGCGCGGCGAGCATGCCCGCCGCGTCCGCCAGCGCCACCGCCGGTTCCTCGGCCATGCACTCGACGAGGACGCGCCCCGCCGGCACCCGCCAGCCCCTGTACGCCTCGACCGCGTCGACCGTCCAGAGCCCCGCCTCCACCATGACGCCCCGCTCGTGCAGCGCCGCCGCGACCGCCTCGGCGCCCGGCTCGTGCGCGTTGACCGAGGCGAAATCCGGCAGCGCCGTCCAGGCCCGGACGGCGGCCACCCGAGCGGCCGGATCCGGCTCGATCCAGGCCCCGGTGCTCACCCCGACCGGCAGGCCCGGGCTGGCCGCCCGGATCGCGTCCAGCGCGGCGGAGATCACCGACGGGTGCAGGGACTCCCGGCCGTCGGCGCCGCGGGGGGGGGCGGGCACCCCCCCCGCGGCGAGCCGGGGGCAGCGGGGCGCGGCGGGGGGCCGGGGGGGCGGGGCCGCCCGGACGGCACGCCGCCGCGCAGTCCCGGCAGGCGGCAGGACGCGCGGCTGGCAGGTGACAAGGGTGCGCGGCCGGCAGGCGGGCAGGGGCGCGCGGCCGGCAGGGCGCGAACGAACTGTCAGGCGGCGGAGAAGACGCCCTGGCGCAGGACCGGGACCACGTCGGAGACGCCGACCCGGACGGCGACCTCCACGTCCTGGGCGAAGCCGCCCTCGACCAACTCGCGGCCCGACACGCTGCCGCGTACCGCGGCGGGAACGTCCGGGGTGCTGGCGAGCGCGGCGAGCGCCATGGCCGCCTCCACGGAGAGACCGCCGGTCACCCCGGAGAGGGCGTCCAGCACGCTGGCCGCCCCGAGCTGGTCCTCCACGGCGGGGCGCAGCGAGCCGTCCGGCCAGCGCTCGCCCGAGGCGACCACGCCGATCGGGGCGTCCGTCGAGCCGTACCCGTGGCGGCGCAGCCAGCGCCCGACGGCGCGCGCGTTGCGCAGGCAGGCCGCGACCACCGGCAGGCCGGTGGCGCTGGCCGCGGCGCTGATCGCCGAGCCGTTGGGCGACGGCAACACGAGGTCGGCGACGACCGGCGCGGTGCTCAGCGCCGCCGGCGAGAGCGACCACGGGTGCTCCGGGGTCGTCTGCCGGCGGCCCACCGCGGCGACCGCGCCGACCCGTCGCGCGTAGTCGGCCGCCTGCTCCCCCCAGGGGAACGGGTGCACCCGCATGCCGCGCCCGACGGCGACCTCCACGGCGGTGGTGAACGAGAGCACGTCCACCACCACCAGTACCGCGCAGACCCGGCCGAGCTCAGCCGCTCCCGTCAGCCCCCAGTCGAACCGGGCGCCGGATCCGGGTTGGGCGTAGACGGCCGCAGCCAATGCCTCAGCGCTTATCGGGCGCGGAGGGCTGCTCGGTGTCACCGGACTCGGGGTCGGACGTGGCGTCGGCCCCGGTCGGGCGCTCGGCCGCCTCGGCGGCCGGCTCCTCGGGAGCGGGGGCCGCGGCCTCCACCGGCGCCACGGCACCGGTCGACGGGACCGGCCCGGCCGACGCGATCGGCTCGGACACGACGTCCGCCGGGTCCACCGGCGCCACCTCGGTCCGCTCGGCGTCGGGCAGCGGCACGGCCTCGACCGCACCGGCCACGCCGGCTGCCGGCGCGGGCACCTGGACGACCTCCGAGCCCCCGAAGAGGCGCGGCAGCGTCGCCGTGTGCGCGGCGCGCAGCTCGTCCAGGCCGATCCGGAACTGGCCGTGCACCTCCAGCGCGCCGCCGGCCGGGTCGGTCACACCGATCAGCTCGAACGGCACGCCGCGCTCGGCGCAGAGGGCGGTGAACGCCTTCTCGTGGCCGCGCGGCACCGAGACCAGGGCCCGCCCGGCGGACTCGCTGAACAGGTAGACGAACGGCATCGAGCCGCCGGCGAACCGCTCCGGCACCGCGATCCGCGCGCCGACCCCGCGCCGCAGGCAGGACTCGACCAGGCTCTGCGCGAGACCGCCGTCGGAGAGGTCGTGCGCGGAGCTGAGGTGCCCGACCCGGGCGGCCTCGGCGAGCAGGTCGGCCAGCAGCCGCTCGTGGGCCAGGTCGACCTGCGGGGGTACGCCGCCGAGGTGCTCGTGGGTGACCCACGCCCACTCCGAGCCGGAGAGCTCCACGTGCGTCTCGCCGAGCAGGAAGAGCTGGTCGTGGTCGCCGCCGGGGCGCGGCACGAAGCCCATCGGCACCCGGTTGGCGACGTCGTCGAGCACGCCGAGCACGCCGACCACCGGGGTCGGGTGGATGGCCGCCGCGCCGGTCTGGTTGTAGAAGCTGACGTTGCCGCCGGTCACCGGGATGCCCAGCTCGGCGCAGCCGTCGGCCAGGCCGCGGACGGCCTCGGCGAACTGCCACATCACGCCCGGGTCCTCCGGCGAGCCGAAGTTCAGGCAGTTGGTGACGGCGATCGGCTTCGCGCCGGTGACGGCGACGTTCCGGTACGCCTCGGCCAGCGCGAGCTTCGTGCCGTGGTACGGGTCGAGGCGGGCGTACCGGCCGTTGCCGTCCACCGACAGCGCCACGCCGAGCCCGGTCCGCTCGTCGATCCGGATCACGCCGGAGTCCTCGGGCTGGGCGAGCACGGTGTTGCCCAGCACGTACCGGTCGTACTGCTCGGTGACCCAGGTCTTGTCGGTCAGGTTCGGCGACGCGATCATGCGCAGCACGGTCTCGCGCAGCGCCTCCGGGTCGGCCGGCCGGGGCAGCGTCTCCGCGCGGTCGGCCTGGAGCAGGATCAGGTCGGCCGGCTCGCGCATCGGGCGGGCGTAGACCGGGCCGTCGTCGACCAGCGAGCCCGGCGGCACGTCGACCACGAGCTGGTCCCGCCAGGTGATCACCACCCGGCCCGGCTGGCCGTCCGGGGCCGGCGGGGTGACCTCGCCGATCGCGGTGGCCCAGACGCCCCACTTCTCGGCGGTCTTGAGCACGGCGTCGAGCTTCTCCGGCTCGACCACCAGCAGCATCCGCTCCTGCGACTCGCTCGCCAGGATCTCGTGCGGCTCCATCGAGGGCTCGCGCAGCGGCACCCGCTCCAGCCACACCCGCATGCCGGTGCCGGCCGCCGCGGCGGTCTCGGTCAGCGCGCAGGTCAGGCCGGCGCCGCCGAGGTCCTGGATGCCGACGACGAGCTGGGCGTCGTAGAGCTCCAGGCATGCCTCGATGAGCAGCTTCTCCATGAACGGGTCGCCCACCTGCACCGACGGGCGGCGCTGCTCGCTGCCCTCGTCGAAGGTGGCGCTCGCCAGCACCGACACGCCGCCGATGCCGTCCCGGCCGGTCTTGGCGCCCATCAGCACCACGACGTTGCCCGGGCCGGCGGCGGCCTTGTTCTGCAGGCGGTTGACCGGCAGCACGCCGAGGCAGAGCGCGTTGACCAGGGGGTTGCCCTGGTAGCAGGGGTCGAACACGACCTCGCCGCCGATGTTCGGCAGGCCGAGGCAGTTGCCGTAGCCGCCCACGCCGGCGACGACGCCGGGCAGCACCCGGGCGGTGTCGGGGTGGTCGGCCGCGCCGAAGCGCAGCGGGTCCATCACCGCGACCGGGCGGGCGCCCATGGCCAGGATGTCCCGGACGATGCCGCCGACGCCGGTGGCCGCGCCCTGGTAGGGCTCGACGAAGCTGGGGTGGTTGTGCGACTCGACCTTGAAGGTCACCGCCAGCTCGTCGGAGACCTGCACCACGCCGGCGTTCTCGCCGATGCCGGCGAGCAGCCGGTCGCTCGGCGGGGCCTTCTCCCCGAACTGGCGCAGGTGCACCTTGCTCGACTTGTAGGAGCAGTGCTCGCTCCACATGATCGAGTACATGGCCAGCTCGGCCTGGGTGGGCCGGCGGCCGAGGATGTGCCGGATCCGGTCGTACTCGTCGTCGCGGAGCCCCAGCTCGGCGTACGGCTGCAGCTCACCGGGGGTGTCCACGGCGCGCGGCACGGTGTCCAGGCCGGCCGCCCAGTCGGCCGTCGCCGGCCCGGTGGGCGCGGCCGGCGGCGCGACGACGGCCGCGCCCACCGGCTGCGCCGGGCCGGCCGGGAAGGCCTCCGGGGTCTCCCGTACCTCGTCCGGATGGCTGGTCATGACCTCTCCTCGCTGCGCTCAGGGCCGCCCTGAGGGCGGGTGAGCCGACCGATGATGCCGCCGCGCACGGTCACCGCCCCGCACTTCGTTCGCGACTGCGGGGCTCGCGGACCCGGCTCACTCCTCGCGCTCACGCCGGCGCCCCCACCAGGTGCTTGAGCACCGAGGTGAAGAAGCCGAGGCCGTCCAGGGAGGGGCCGGTGAGCGCCTCCACGGCGTGCTCGGGGTGCGGCATGATGCCGACCACGTTGCCGGCGGGGTTCGTGATCGCGGCGATGTCGCGCTGCGACCCGTTGGGGTTGCCGCCGACGTAGCGGGCGACCACCCGGCCCTCGGCTTCGAGCTGGTCGAGCGTCGCGGTGTCGGCGACGTAGCAGCCCTCGCCGTTCTTGACCGGGATCAGCACCTCCTGGCCGGGCTGGAACGCGTTCGTCCACGCGGTGCCGACCGACTCGATGCGCAGGACCTGGTCCCGGTTGCGGAAGTGCAGGTGCTGGTTGCGGGTGAGGGCCCCGGGCAGCAGGTGGGCCTCGCAGAGGATCTGGAAGCCGTTGCAGATGCCGAGCACCGGCAGGCCGGCCCGGGCGGCGTCCACGATCGTCTCCATCACCGGGGCGAACCGGGCGATGGCCCCGCAGCGCAGGTAGTCGCCGTAGGAGAAGCCGCCGGGCAGGACGACGGCGTCCACCCCGTGCAGCCGCGGGTCACCGTGCCAGAGACGGACCGGTTCGGCGCCCGCGATGCGGACGGCCCGGGCCGCGTCCCCGTCGTCCAGCGAGCCGGGGAACGTGACCACACCGACCCGGGCGGTCACGAGCGGGCGTCCGCGGTCTCGTCGGCCTCGACCAGGCGGACGGTGAAGTCCTCGATGACCGGGTTGGCGAGCAGTTTGTCGGCGATCTCCCGGGCCCGGTCCAGGTCCGGTTCACCGGTGAACTCGATCTCGATCCGCCTGCCGATCCGAACCGAGGCGACGTCGCTGACGCCGAGCCGGGGCAGCGCGTTTGCGACGGCCTGGCCCTGCGGATCGAGGATCTCGGGCTTGAGCATGACGTCGACGACGACGCGAGGCACTGGGCACTCCTGACTGTGTACGCAGTTGGGTGCCTACCCACAACGGGCGAGCGCAGCCAGCCTACCTGGCAGATACGGCCCTGGACGCACCGGCCGGACGCAGTTCAGGCAGTGATCGGCATTCCCGGCGCGGAGGCCGCGGACCGATACGGGTTCGTTGCGATCCCGATGCGTTTCCGTTGCCGACCAGCCCGTTTCGCCCCACTCCGGCCGCCGGGACGCCCGCCGCCACCGACCGGCCGACCGGCGATCACATAGACGGGATTCGATGAAACTCTTGTGAACGACATCTCAGGAGCCCTACCGTACATCGTCGTACGTCGATCGGACGTGCCCGGCCGCCGGCCACCCCGACCGCCGGCCGACAGCTCGACCCGGTGACCCCGGGCCCATCCCCGAAGGAGCCCCCCATGCGCATCCGATCCATGATCGCGGTGCTGGCCACCGCAGCGGCCGGCCTGCTCGGCGCCAGCTCCGGCGCCCTCGCCGCCCCGGCGGGCCCGCAGCCCATCATCGGTGGCGGGACCGTCTCGTCCGCCCCGTGGGCCGCCGCGGTGTTCAGCAACGGATCGTTCACCTGTTCCGGCACGATCATCGCGCCGGAGTGGGTGCTCACCGCCCGGCACTGCCTCGGCGGCAGCATGTCCGTCCGGGTCGGCAGCGTCTACCGTTCCTCCGGCGGGGTCACCCGCACGGTGAGCGCCACCTACAGCCGCTACGACCTGGCCCTGATGCGCCTGTCCAGCTCGGTGAGCACCTCGTACGTCACGCTGGCCAGCAGCAACCCGCCGATCGGCTCCACCAACTCGATCTACGGCTGGGGCATGACCTGCTACAGCGGCTGCTCCGCCTCCAGCCAGCTGAAGACCGCGAGCGTCCAGGTGACCAGCAACAGCGCCACCGACGCGTACGGCGGCCAGGCGATCCGGAGCACGCGGGTCAACGGCAACGCGTGGCGGGGCGACTCGGGCGGCCCGCAGTTCTACAACGGCCGCCGGGTCGGCGTCGCCTCGACCGCCGACGGCTACAGCATCCAGAACTACGGCAGTGTCGCGTACAACCGGGCCTGGATCACCTCGGTGGCCGGTGTCTGACGGTTAGCGCCCGGACGGCGCGGATGGCCGGCCACGCGCCGGCCGTCCGCGCCGCGCCGTTTTGCAGCATCCGATCAGGTGAACAAGGCTCGCGATCGGGTGCGGGGTCGCCCTGACAGCATCGGAAACGTGCTGGTCGTGACGACGGAGCAACTACCCGGGTACGAGATCCGCCAGATCCTCGGCGAAGTGGTGTCGTCGATGGCCAGGACGCGGAACCCGTACCGCGAGGGGGTCAAGAACCTGCGCGGCGGCGCGTACGACCCGATGGCGCCGGACAACCTGACCCGGTGGCGTACCGACTCGGTGGCCCGGCTCGGCGAGGAGGCCCGCCGCCTCGGCGCGAACGCCGTGGTGGGCATGCGCTTCGACAGCCGCGACTGCGGCGAGATGTGGATGGAGATCTGCGCGTACGGCACGGCGGTGATCGTGGTGCCCAAGGTGCCCGACGTCATGCCGCCCGACCAGCCGCTGGTCGCCGCGGAGACCGCCCACGACCCCGCCTTCGCCGACTCCCCGGGCGGCATCGCCGAGCCGGCGAGCGCCCCCACCCTCCGCACCGCGGCCGAAACCCCCACCCGCGACTCCTGACCCTCCCGCCGCTTGGGCCCCGTTGATCATGACGGTGTTGCCCGCCCGTTCGGCGTGTCGAGGCAACTTCATGATCAACGCTGGGTGTGGGTGGGGGGTGGGGTTAGAGGATGGGGGGTGGGGTGTAGGTGGCGGCCTGGGGGTGGGCTTCGACCACGGCGGCTACTCGGCGGGCGACCGCCTCGACCTGGGCCGGGGCGGCGCCGACGAAGGCGGTGCGGTCGGCGACGAGCGCGTCGATCTCGCCCCGGGTCAGGCCCAGGCGGCCGTCCGCCGCGAGGCGGTCGAAGAGGTCGTTCTCGGGTGCGCCCTTCTCGCGCATGGCGAGCGCGACGGCGACCGCGTGCTCCTTGATCACCTCGTGGGCGACCTCGCGCCCGACGCCGCGCCGGACCGCCGCCACCAGGATCTTGGTGGTGGCCAGGAACGGCAGGAAGCGCTCCAGCTCCCGGTTGACCACCGCCGGGTACGCGCCGAACTCGTCCAGCACGGTGAGGAAAGTCTGGAACAGCCCGTCGGCGGCGAAGAACGCGTCCGGCAGCGCGACCCGGCGGACCACCGAGCAGGAGACGTCCCCCTCGTTCCACTGGTCGCCGGCCAGCTCGCCGACCATCGACAGGTAGCCCCGGATGATCACCGCGAAGCCGTTGACCCGCTCGCTGGACCGGGTGTTCATCTTGTGCGGCATCGCGCTGGAGCCGACCTGGCCCGGCTTGAAGCCCTCGGTCGCCAGCTCCTGGCCCACCATCAGCCGGATCGTCGTGGCCAGCGAGGACGGCGCGGCGGCGATCTGCGCCAACGCGGAGAGCACCGCCAGGTCGATCGAGCGCGGGTAGACCTGGCCGACGCTGTCGAGCACCCGGGAGAAGCCGAGGTGCTCGGCCACCCGGCGCTCCAGCTCGGCCACCTTGTCGGCGTCGCCGTCGAAGAGGTCCAACTGGTCGGCGGCGGTGCCCACCGGGCCCTTGATGCCGCGCAGCGGGTACCAGTTGATCAGGTCGTCCAGCCGCTCGTACGCGATCAGCAGCTCCTCCGCGGCCGACGCGAAGCGCTTCCCGAGCGTGGTGGCCTGCGCGGCGACGTTGTGCGAGCGGCCGGTCATGACGAGGCCCGAGTGCTCGACGGCCAACCGGGACAGCCGGGCCAGGGTGGCGACCACGCGGTCCCGGACCAGCTCCAGCGAGGCCCGCACCTGGAGTTGCTCGACGTTCTCGGTGAGGTCGCGGGAGGTCATCCCCTTGTGCACGTGCTCGTGCCCGGCGAGCGCGCTGAACTCCTCGATCCGGGCCTTCACGTCGTGCCGGGTGACCCGCTCCCGCTCGGCGATCGAGGCGAGGTCGACCTGGTCGAGCACCCGCTCGTACGCCTCGACCACGCCGTCCGGGACGGGCACGCCGAGGTCCCGCTGCGCCCGGAGCACGGCGAGCCAGAGCTGCCGTTCCATCCGGATCTTCTGCTCCGGTGACCAGAGGGCGACCAGCTCGGGCGAGGCGTACCGGTTGGCGAGCACGTTGGGGATCGTCGTCACGTACCTCAGTCTTGCACGCCCCTCTCGCGGGCCTTCGCCGAAGACCCGCGACGTGCCACGGCTCTCGGCAGGGCGGGGTGGGTGGAGCGTCGTCGCCCCGGCATGCCGCGCGTCGTGGCGACCGGTCGACCGACCGCCCTCAGGACGAAGGTGCGGGACGGCCCGTCAGGGCCCGCCACAGTCCCGGGATCAGCGGGGCCCGTCCCCCGTCGACGGTCCCGCCCCGATCACGAGCCGGTCCAGGTAGAGCAGTTGCAACGCCACGAACGCGGCCAGGAACAACAGCAGCATCGGCAGCGGCAGCACCTGGGCGACGAGGCCCCGCGTGGCCTCCGGGTCGCCGAAGGACTCCGCGAGCCGCAGGAGGACCAGGTTCGCCGCCGGCGCGTGCCGGACGTCCGCGACGACCAGTTGCGGCCACAGCCAACTCTGCGCGTCGACCAGCCAGCTCAGCAGCCCGGCGCCGGCCAGCATCGGCAGGGCGGGCAGGAGCATGCTCGACCCGAATCCGCCACCGGCCTCCCAGCGTTCCCGCTGGCCCCGGAAGAACAGGGTGAACAGCACGAGCGCGGGGATGCAGAGCCAGCCCGGCGGGATCAGCCCGACGAAGGTGTTGAGCTGGTCGGCCTCCCGGGCCCGGACGAAATGGGCGATGGCGAGCGGACCGTCGCCGACGAAGAGCCAGGGCGCGAACGGCAGCAGGAGCAGCTCACTGGCCCGGCCCAGTGGGCGCAGGCCGCCGATGCCGAAGCCGGCCAGGGCGGCGACGCCCACCCCGACCACCGCCGGGATCAGCGGCGGCAGCCAGGTGTTGACCTGGACCTGGCCGGTGGAGACGCCGGAGGGCAGGAGCGCCGCCTCGGCGGTGAGCGCCCGCAGCCACGGCGCCAGCACGTAGGCGAGCACGCCGAGGAACGCCAGCAGCCCCACCGCCAGCAGGCCGAGCGCGACCGGGTTGCGCGCACCGGCCGGGACGCCTGTCGGGGCGCCCGCAGGCGTGCCCGTCGGGGCACCGGCCGGGCGGTCGCGCCACCCGGTGAAGGCGATCCTCGTCCGGGTGACCAGGAGCAGGACGACGGCGAGGATGCCGAGCACGGCCAGCAGGGCGAGCAGCAGCACGTTGCCTGCGGCGCCGACGCCGAACTGGAGCCAGGTCACGCTCTCCCGGACGATCCGCACCAGGGGGGCGACCTGGTCTTCCCGCCCGCCGAGGACGGGCCACTGGAGGGACCAGGACTGTACGGTCACCGCGACGACGGCCAGCCCGAGCACGCCGCCGACGGCCAGGACCGCCGGGCCGGAGCGGCCGCCGCCGGGGCCACGGCGCAGCGCGGCGAGGAAGACGGTGGCACCGACCGCGACCACCAGCCCGGCCGTCAGCAGCGCCACGGCGCGTACGGCGGTCAGCGTGGGTGCCTGCGTCCAGGCGTCCCGGTCGGCCTCGAACCGGTCCATCGTCCACGCCACCCCCACGGCGAGCGGGGCGTAGGCGGCCAGCGGCAGGGCCAGCAGCGCCCGGGTCACCAGGCGGGGCACCCGGCCGGCACGCTGTGCGGCGAGCGCGAGCAGCGGGGCGACGAGCAGCGCGAGCAGCAGCGGCACGAGGGCGAGGAGCAGCGCGTGGCCCAGGTCGCCGAGGAACCCCCGCTCGATCGCCTGCGCGTAGTTGTCGCCGCCGGCGGACTCGGTCGGCCCGCCCAGCCCGTTGCCCCGCCGGAAGCTCTCCACCAGCGTGCTGACCGACGGGAGCACGTACGACCAGAGCAGGGCGACGGCCGCCGGCACCAGCAGCACCAGCCCGGTGACCACCTGGGCCGTCCGGCCGATCCCGACGCCCCGGGACGGCGCCGGGCCGAACGGGGCCGGGACGGGCGGCGCGGGGTGGACCTCGGGGTCGGGCACGGACGTCGGGTTGGCAGACACCGGCGGGATCCTCCGGTCGACAGCGGAACGAGGGGCGACTCAGGTTAGGCCACCGGACCGGCACCGCGTCCAGGTGCGGATCTGCACAGTCACGCCGGCCGGCGGCGCGCGCCGCACAGCGTCCACCCCGGCGGGGCGGGCGCTCAGCGCTCCAGGATCGCCGTCACGCCCTGGCCGCCGGCCGCGCAGATCGAGATCAGTCCCCGCCCGCTCCCCTTCTCGGCGAGCAGCTTCGCCAGGGTCGCCACGATCCGGCCGCCCGTCGCCGCGAACGGGTGCCCGGCGGCCAGCGACGAGCCGTTGACGTTCAGCCTCTCCCGGTCGATCGCGCCGAGGGGGGCGTCCAGCCCGAGCCGGTCCTTGCAGAACTCGGGCGACTCCCAGGCGGCCAGGGTGGCCAGCACCTGCGAGGCGAACGCCTCGTGGATCTCGTAGAAGTCGAAGTCCTGGAGCGTCAGCCCGGCCCGGGCCAGCATCCGGGGCACCGCGTACGCGGGGGCCATCAGCAGCCCCTCGTCGCCGTGTACGAAGTCGACGGCGGCGGTCTCCGACCAGGAGAACCAGGCCAGCACGGGCAGGTGGTGCTCGCTGGCCCACTCCTCGCTGGCCAGCAGCACGGTGGAGGCGCCGTCGGTCAGCGGCGAGGAGTTGCCGGCCGTCATCGTCGCCTGCTCGGCGTCCGGGCCCTTCGCGCCGAAGACCGGCCGCAGCGACGCGAGCTTCTCCGGGCTGGTGTCCGCGCGCAGGTTCTGGTCACGGGTGAGCCCGAGGTAGGGCGTCAGCAGGTCGTCGAAGAACCCCCGGTCGTACGCGGCGGCGAGCCGCTGGTGCGAGCGCAGCGCCAACTCGTCCTGCGCCTGCCGGTCGACCTGCCAGCGCAGCGCCGTGCGGGCGGCGTGCTCCCCCATCGACAGCCCGGTACGCGGCTCGGCGTTGCGCGGGATCTCCGGCCGGAACGGCTGGGTGGGGCGCAGCTTCGCGGCGATCCTCAGCCGCTCGCCGAGGGTGCGGGCGCTGTTCAGCCTGAGCAGCGTGCGGCGCATGTCCTCGTTGACCGCGAGCGGCGCGTCGGAGGTGGTGTCCACGCCGCCGGCGATGCCGACGTCGATCTGCCCGAGGGCGATCTTGTTGGCGACCAGGATGGCGGCCTCCAGCCCGGTGCCGCAGGCCTGCTGGATGTCGTAGGCGGGGGTGTGCGGGTCGAGCTTCGAGCCGAGCACCACCTCGCGGGTCAGGTTGAAGTCCTTGGCGTGCTTGAGCACCGCGCCGGCGACCACCTCGCCGACCCGCTGGCCGGCCAGGCCGAACCGGGCGACCAGCCCGTCCAGCGCCGCGCCCAGCATGTCCGCGTTGGACGCGCTCGCGTACCGCGAGTTGGACCGGGCGAAGGGGATGCGATTGCCGCCGATGACCGCCACCCGCCGGATGCTCTGCACGATCCCGCCTCCTCGAAGGGCTTGCCCTCAACCTACTCGCCAGTAGGCTACGCCTATGACCGACAGGTACGCGAGCTTCGTCCGATCGGGGGCCGGTCGCGCGCTGGTCAAGCGCCTCGGGCTGCCCGACCCGCCGCGACTGCGCCGGCACACCCCCGGCGACCCCCTCGCCCCCGGGCCCGTCCTGCTCGGTGCCGCGACCGGGGGTCGGCTCGCCGAGCAGGTCGGCAAGATCCTGACCGCCGCCGGGGTCGAGCTGCGGGACCCCGGTGCCGTGGCGCCCACCGAGCGCTTCGCCGCCCTGGTCTTCGACGCGACCGGCATCACCGACTCCACCGGGCTGCGCCAGCTGTACGACTTCTTCCACCCGCACGCCCGCTCGGTGCTGCCCAGCGGTCGGGTGGTCGTGCTCGGCACCCCGCCCGCCGAGGGCGGCTCGCCCCGGGAGGCCACCGCCCAGCGGGCCCTGGAGGGGCTGACCCGCAGCATCGGCAAGGAGTTCGGCCGGGGTGTCACCGCCCAGCTCGTGTACGTCACGAAGGAGCCCGACGCCGGCACGTCGACCAGCCTGGAGGCCACCCTCCGGTTCCTGCTCTCCGGCCGGTCCGCGTACGTCTCCGGGCAGGTGGTCCGGGTCGGCGCCGGCAGGGCCGAGCCGCCGACCGACTGGAACCGCCCGCTGGACGGCCAGGTCGTCCTGGTCACCGGGGCGGCCCGGGGCATCGGCGCGGCGCTGGCCCGGGTGCTGGCCCGCGACGGCGCGCGCGTCGTCGCGCTGGACGTCCCGGCGGCCGGGGACGCGCTGGCGGCGGTCGCCAACGAGATCGGCGGCACCGCCGTCCAGCTCGACCTCACCGCTCCCGACGCCCCGAACCGGCTCGCGGAGCACCTCGCCGGCCGGCACGGGCGGGTCGACGTGGTCGTGCACAACGCCGGCATCACCCGCGACAAGACCCTCGGCCGGATGGACGCCGACCGGTGGGACTCGGTCATCGACGTCAACCTCTCCAGCCAGGAGCGGATCAACGACGTGCTGCTGGAGCGGGAGCTGATCCCGGCCGGCGGCCGGATCGTCTCCGTCTCCTCCATCGCCGGCATCGCCGGCAACCGGGGCCAGACCAACTACGCCACCAGCAAGGCGGGCGTGATCGGGCTGGTGGAGTCGCTCGCCCCGGCGCTGCGCGAACGGCAGATCAGCGTCAACGCCGTCGCCCCCGGGTTCATCGAGACCCGGCTGACCGCGCGGATCCCGCTGGTGATCCGCGAGGCGGGGCGGCGGATGAACAGCATGTCCCAGGGCGGGCTGCCGGTGGACGTCGCCGAGACCATCGGCTGGCTGGCGTGGCCGGCCTCCGGCGCGGTCAGCGGCAACGTCGTCCGGGTCTGCGGCCAGAGCCTGCTGGGGGCGTGATGGCCGGGCGGAGGGAACCGGCGGAGGGCCCGGCCGACGACCTGTCGCTGCACGAGCTGATCGACGGCCCCACGGAGGCTCTGTCGGAGGAGACGCTGGCGGCGATCCGCCGGCCAGGGCCGTCCGGCCACGACCTGAGCGTCGAGGAGACGCACGACCTCTCCGGCCCGGCCGACGAGGTGACGCGGAACCTGACCGGGCACGCCGCGACGGTCACCCGGGAGCGCTTCGAGCTGCCCCGGATGCCGGCGGCCGGGGCGCTCTACCGGCGGGCGCTGCTCGGCGCGCTGCCCGGCGTCGGCGGTGGGCGGCGCTCGGCAGGCGTCCCGGCGGTCGAGCTGGCCGTTGGCGGAATCACCGTCGACCGGACGCACCTCGCCGACTACGACCGGGTCTGCGGGTTCCGGCTCACCGACCGGCTGCCCGCCACGTTCCCGCACGTGATGGGCTTTCCGTTGGCCCTGCGGCTGATGACCGCGCCGGAGTTCCCCATCCCGCTGACGGGTGTGGTGCACGTCGGCAACCGGATCACCGTGCACCGCCCGGTCACGGCCGACGAGACCCTCGACTTCACCACGTACGCGGAGAACCTGCGCCCGCACGACCGGGGGCGGCAGGTCGACGTGGTGCTGGTCGGCTCGGTCGGCGGGGAGGAGGTCTGGCGCGGCGTCTCGACGTACCTCGGCCGGGAGCGCAGGCCCGGCGGCGACGGAGGGCGCGACCGGGGCGAGCGACCCCCGGCGCCGGCCGGCTCGGCCCACTGGCGGGTCGACCCCCGCGTCGGTACGCACTACGCGCGGGTCTCCGGCGACCACAACCCGATCCACACCTCCCGCCTCGGCGCCCGGCTGTTCGGCTTCCCCCGGCCGATCGCGCACGGGATGTGGAGCAAGGCCCGCTGCCTGGCCGCGCTGGAGAACCGGCTGCCGGACGCCTACACGGTCGAGGTGGCCTTCAAGCTGCCGGTGCCGCTGCCGAGCACGGTGAGCTTCAGCCTGCTGCCGGGCGGCGGGTTCGCCCTGCACGACCTGCGCGGTCGCCCGCATCTGGTGGGCCTCGTGCGCTGATCGCCCCTGCCGACCCCCGGCCGCGCCGCGCCCGCGCCGCCCGGGGGTTGGCAGGGGCGATCGCATGCGCTAGGTTGTTCTCACATCGAGACGTTCTCAAGATGAGAGGGACCCCGTGGACGAGCAGGACTTCCTGGCCGGGTACGACCCCGGGGCCTACCCGTCGGTCGCCGTGACCGTCGACGTGGTGGCACTGACCATCCGGGACGGCGCGCTGCACCTGCTGCTGATCCGGCGCGGCCAGCCGCCCTTCGCGGGGCACTGGGCGCTGCCCGGCGGCTTCGTCCGCCCCGACGAGGACCTCACCGCTGGCGCCCGGCGGGAGCTGGCCGAGGAGACCGGGCTCGGCGGCGAGGGGCTGCGTCGCGTACACCTGGAGCAGTTGGCCAGCTACGGCGGCGTCGACCGCGACCCGCGGATGCGCGTCGTCTCGGTCGCCCACCTCGCGTTCGCGCCCGACCTCCCGGACGCGGCCGCCGGCACCGACGCCGACGAGGCGGCCTGGCTGCCGGTGACCGCCCTGAGCAGCCGGCAGCTCGCCTTCGACCACGACCGGATCATCGCCGACGGGCTGGAGCGGGCCCGGTCCAAGCTGGAATACACCCCGCTCGCCACCCGCTTCCTCGCCCCCGAGTTCACCATCAGCGAGCTGCGCGCCGTCTACGAGACGGTCTGGGGGCACCCGCTGCACGCCGGCAACTTCCACCGCAAGGTGCTCTCGGTGCCGGGCTTCGTGGAGAGCACCGGCGCCAGCACCGAGCGCGGCGGGGCCCGGGGCGGCCCCCGCGCCAGGCTCTACCGGGCCGGCGACGCCCGGCTGCTGCACCCGGCGCTGCTGCGCCCCGCCCGCGAGGAGACGGTGCGGTGAGGACCGCCGAGGCGATCCGACTGGTCGCGGCGGCCCGCACCTACGCCGACCTGTTCGGCACGGACCAGCCGGCCCGGCGCTACCGCGAGCTGGTCGCGGCCCTGCACCCCGACCGCCTGCCGCCCGACCCGGCGGTACGCGCCGAGGCCACCGACGCGTTCGTCCAGGTCACCACCCGCTGGCGGGCCCGGCAGGTCACCGTCCTCGGCGACTACCGACTCGGCACGCCGGCCTACTCGGGCGACCTGGCCGACCTCTACGACGTCGGGGCCGACCGGCTGCTCAAGCTGCCCCGACGGCCCACCGACAACGACCTGATGGCCCGCGAGGCGCACGCCCTGCGCACCATCGCCGAGCGCGGCGACCCGCGCTACCTGCCCTACGTGCCCCGGCTGGTCGAGGAGTTCCGGCACCGGGACGCCGACACCGGCGCCGAGCGGCGGATCACCGTGCTCGCCACCGCGCCCAACCTGCACGACCTCACCGAGGTGCGGCGCGCGTACCCGGACGGGCTGGACGCCCGCGACGTGGCCTGGATGTGGCGGCGACTGCTGGTCGCGCTCGGCCTGGCCCACCGGGCGGGCGTGGTGCACGGCGCGGTGCTGCCGCCACACGTGCTGATCGAGCCCGACGGGCACGGCGTGGTGCTGGTCGACTGGTGCTTCTCCGTCGTCGACGGCGGCGCCGTCCCGGCGCTCGTGCCCGGCCACGAGGACTGGTATCCGGCCGAGGTCGTCGCGAAGCGCCCGTGCGGGCCGGGCACCGACATCGCGATGGCCACCCGCTGCATGACCTGGCTGATGGGCCCGCGCGCGCCGCGCGAGCTGCTCGCCTTCGCCCAGGGCTGCCTGCGGCCCGCCCTGAACGCCCGGCCCGGTGACGCCTGGCGCCTGCTCCGCGAACTCGACGAGGTGCTGGACCGGCTCTACGGGCCGCGCACCTTCCGACCCTTCACCCTGAACCCCTGAGGAGGCTGCCATGGGCAGTGGAATCTGGTCCACCGACGTGTACGACGCCGCCGACCGCTACCGCCGGGCCACCGGCAAGAGCGCGTTCTCCTACAGCGACAGCGGGGCGCGCACGGTGCACCCCGCGCTCGACCCCCGCGACGCGACGCGGGAGAGCCGCGACTCCGACGAGCACCCGCAGTCGACGGCCATCGCCGTGCTGTTCGACGTGACCGGCTCGATGCGCAACGTGCCGCGCGTCCTCCAGACCAAGCTGCCGCAGCTGCTCGGACTGCTCCAGCGGCAGGGCTACGCCCGCGACCCGCAGATCATGTTCGGCGCGATCGGCGACGCCACCTGCGACCGGGTGCCGTTGCAGGTCGGCCAGTTCGAGTCGGACAACCGGATGGACGACGACCTCGGCCGGATCGTGCTGGAGGGCGGTGGTGGCGGGCAGATGACCGAGTCGTACGAGCTCGCCATGTACTTCATGGCCCGGCACACCGTCACCGACTGCTGGGAGAAGCGCGGCCGACGCGGCTACCTGTTCATCATCGGCGACGAGCTGGCCTACCCGCAGGTGAAGGCCCGGGAGGTGGCCCGCCTGATCGGCGACGACCTGGGCGAGGACGTGCCGCTGCGGCAGGTGGTCGACGAGGTGACCCGCCGCTGGGACACCTACTATCTCCTCCCCGCCGGCAGCCACTACGCGGGCAACGCCAAGGTGCTCGACTTCTGGCGGGGCCTGCTCGGGCAGAACGCCGTCGTACTGGACGACCTCGACGCGGTCTGCGAGACCATCGCGCTCACCATCGGCCTCGGCGAGCAGGCCATCGACCTGGACGAGGGCCTGCGCGACCTCGACCGGGCCGGTTCGGGCGCCACCGGGACGGTGTCGAAGGCGCTGGCCCGGCTCGGCCGGGGGCGGCGCGCCGAGGTGTCGGCGCTGCCGGCCTTCCGGGACACCGACGGCGGGGTCACCCGGCTGTGAGACACGTGACGGTGGTCGACCTCGGCTACGGCGACGCCGGCAAGGGCACGGTCGTGGACTGGCTCTGCGCCACCCGGCCCGTGCACACCGTGGTCCGCTTCAACGGGGGCGCGCAGGCGGCGCACAACGTGGTGCTGCGCGACGGGCGGCACCACACCTTCGCCCAGTTCGGCGCGGGCACCTTCCACCCCGGGGTGCGTACGCACCTGTCCCGGCACGTGGTGGTGGACCCGCTGGCGCTGGCCGCCGAGGCCGACCACCTCGCCTCGGTCGGGGTGCCCGACGCGCTCGACCGGCTGACCGTGGACGGGGAGGCGCTGCTCGCCACCCCGTACCACCGGGCCGCCAACCGGGCCCGGGAGATCGCCCGGGGAGCCGACCGGCACGGCTCCTGCGGGCTGGGGGTGGGCGAGGCCGTCGCGTACGGTCTCGCCCACCCCGACGAGGCGCCCCGGGTGGCCGACTGCCGCACCCCGGCGCTGCTGCGCCGCCGGCTGACCGCCCTGCGGGACCGGCTGACCGCCGAGCTGGGGCCGCTGGACGCGCCGCCCGTCGAGGACTGCCTGCCCGCGTTCACCGGGTTCGCCGGGCGGGTGGCGATCGTGGACCGGGGCTGGCTGGCCGGGGCGCTGCGCGCCGGGACGTGCGTCTTCGAGGGCGCGCAGGGGGTGCTGCTCGACGAGTGGCACGGCTTCCACCCGTACACGACGTGGAGCACCACCACGTTCGCCAACGCCGACAGCCTGCTCGCCGAGGCGGGCCAGGCGGGCACGGCGACGCGGCTCGGGGTGCTGCGCGTGACCACCACCCGGCACGGGCCGGGGCCGCTGGTGACCGAGGACCCGGCCCTGCCGTGGACCGACCCGCACAACCCGACGAACCCGTGGCAGGGCCGGTTCCGGTTCGGCCACTTCGACGCGGTCGCCCACCGGTACGCCCTCGCCGCGGCCGGAGGCGTCGACGGCCTGGCGTTGACCCACCTCGACCTCGCCGGCCCCGGGCTGCGGATCTGCCGCCGCTACGACTCCACCGACCGGCTCACCCCGGGCCCGCCCGGCGACCTGGACCGGCAGTCCGCGCTCACCGCCCGCCTGCTGCGCTCCCGCCCCGTGTACGACGAAACGCCCGTCGACTGGCCGTCGGCGGTGGCCCGGGAACTGGCCACCCCGGTGGTGCTCACCTCGCACGGCCCCACCGCCGGGGACAAGGTCCCGCACGGTCCGCTGCTCGCCCCGCCGGCCCTGGTCGCCACCGCCTGACGCGGTGATCGCGGCCGGCGGCGGGTGAGCGTGCCGCCGCTCGCGGATCTTGAACGCGTCGTCGAGCGGGGTGATCCGGCGACTCGGCCACCCGGCGCGCCGTGCCCCGCCAGCATGGGGGCATGGAGTCCGCGCTCGACCTGCTCCGGCAGCTGGTCAGCTCCCCGTGGGTGTACCTGCTGCTGTTCGGGCTCACCGCGGTCGACGCGTTCTTCCCCGCGGTGCCCGGCGAGACCGCCGTGATCACCGCCGCCGTACTCGCCACCGACGGCAGCCCCAACCTGGTGGCGGTGATCGTCGCCGCCGCATTCGGCGCCTGCGTCGGCGACCACATCTCGTACGCCATCGGGCGCGGCGGCGGCGCGCACCGGCTCGCCCGGTTTCCCGAGGACAGTCGGCGGCGGGCCGGTTCGGAGTGGGCCCGCCAGGCGGTGCACCGGCGCGGCGGGCTGATCCTCACCACCGCCCGGTACATCCCCGGTGGTCGCACGGCGGTGACCCTCACCATGGGCGCGGTCCGCTACCCGCTCCGCTCGTTCCTGCTGTTCGACTCGATCGCGGCGGTGAGCTGGGCGCTCTACTCCGCCCTGCTCGGCTACTTCGGCGGGCTGGCCTTCGAACGCGACCCGGTCAGAGGCATCCTGGCCGCGGTGGGCATGTCGGTGGCGGTGACGCTGGTGCTGGAGTCCGTCCGCCGGCTTCGCCACCGCGCCCACCGCCGCACCCCCCACTGACCCGGCCCCGCGCCCCACCCCACCTCTGGCCCGCCCACGTCCGTCCGGGCCCAGCCCCACGCGCCGACCACCCCGCGCGCCGCCGCCGCGCCCACCGCTCGCCGCCACGGCCACCGCTCACCGCCCGCCGCCGCGCCCACCGCTCACCGCCCGCCGCTCGCCGCTCGCCGCCGCGCCCACCGCTCGCCGCCGCCTATCGACGGGCTGTTCCATCACGGCGCGGCCGACGAGTGGAACAACATGGCTGTCACGGCGGGCGGGAGGCAACCATGACGTTCCACCGGTGCGGGAGCCGGGGACGGCGGACCCTTCGTCCCGTCGTGGCCGGGAACGAGACACCGGGCACCGGGCACCGGGACGACCGGACGTCGTGGCGGGGCAGGCGGCGGCGACGCCGTGGCGGGGCAGGCGGCAGCGACGCCGTGGCCGGACAGGCGCCGAGGACGCCAACCCGGGCAGGCGGCGGCGTCGTGGCCAGGTAGGCGCGGCGACGTCGTGGCCGGGCCATCAGAGGAGGTCGGCGTCGTGGACCAGGATCGCGAGCTGCACCCGGTTGGCGAGCTGGAGCTTCGCGAGGGCCCTGCTCACGTGCGTCTTGACCGTCGCCTCGCTCATCGTCAACCGGCGGGCGATGTCGGCGTTGCCCAACCCCCGGCCCACCTCCCGGACGATCTCCAACTCCCGGTCCGTGAGGTGGCCCAGCCGCTGCCGCGCGGCGTCCCGCCGGGCCGGGCCGCGCTCGGCGAAGGAGTCGATCAGCCGCCGGGTGACCGTCGGGGCCAGCATGGCGTTTCCGGCGGCCACGGTCCGCACGGCGGCGGCGAGTTCCCGGGGCGGCGTGTCCTTCAGCAGGAAGCCGACCGCGCCCGCCCGCAGCGCCCGGTGCACGTACTCGTCTCGGTCGAAGGTGGTCAGCATGACGACCTTCGCCCCGGTGGCGACCACCTGCGGGGCGGCGGTCAGCCCGTCGGTGCCCGGCATCCGGACGTCCAGCAACACCACGTCGGGACGCAACCGGCGGGTCTCGGCCAGCGCCGCCGCGCCGTCGGCCGCCTCGCCGACCACGGTGAGGTCGGGTGCCGCCTCCAGGATCAGCCGCAGCCCGGCACGGACCAGCTGCTCGTCGTCGACCACCAGGACCCGGATCATGTCGCCTCCTCCACCGGGATCAACGCCCGGACCAGGAAGCCGCCGTCGCGGGGGCCGGCCTCCAGCCGCCCACCCAGCAGTTCCACCCGCTCCCGGAGGCCGATCAGCCCGAGTCCCGCTCCGGGCAGGGCCGCACCGCCCACCGGCCGACCGTCCGCACCCGGCCGGGCCGCACCGCCCACCGGCCGACCGTCCACTCCCGGCCGGGCTGGGCCGCCCGCCGACGGGCCGGTGCGGACGCTGATCTCCAACCCGCCCGGGAGGTACCGCAGCCGGACGGTGGTGTCCGCGCCCGGCGCGTGCTTGCGGACGTTCGTCAGCGCCTCCTGGACCACCCGGTACCCGGTCCGGCCGACGGTGGCGGGAACGGGCCGGGGCGTCCCCTCGTCCTGCCGGTCGATCCGCTGCCCGGCGGCGCGGGCCTCCCGGACCAGGTCGTCGACGCCGGCCAGCCCGGCGGCGGCGGTGGTGGCCGGCTCGCCGGCGGGCGTGGGCTGGCGCAGCACGCCGAGCACCTCCCGCAGGTCGGTGAGGGCCTGCCGTCCGGTGGACCGGATCAGGGTCGCGGTGTCGACGGTCGCCGGATCGGTGGCGGTTACCTCCAGCGCGCCGGCGTGCACCACCATCAGCGACACCCGGTGCGCCACCACGTCGTGCATCTCCCGGGCGATCCTGGCCCGCTCCTCGGCCCGGACGCGCTCCGCCCGCGCCTCCTGCTCGCGCTCCAGCCGCTCGGCCCGGTCCCGCAGGGCGGTCAGGGTGTCCCGGCGGGCCCGGACCCAGAGCCCGACGACCAGCGGAAACAGCACCGTCCACGCGAACATCGCCAGCGCGTTGGCGGGCGTGGCGGTGGTCAGCCGCCGGTCGCCACCCACCACGACGCCGATCACCACGCCCGCCACCGCCACCAGGGCGGCACCGGCGAGGAAGCCGGCGAGCCGCCGCCGGTCCCGCAGCCGGAGTCCGGCCTGCCAGGAGGCGACGGCCACCACCGGCCAGGCCGCCAGGAGCAGCCACGTGACGGCGGCCGTCACGAACAGCGGCCAGCGCCGTACGCGTACCGTCGCGGCGGCCCAGCCCGCGGGGACGGCGACGGCGAGGACCAGCACCCGGGGCAGTGGCGAGCGCACCCCGAGCGAGCCGGTCGCCGCCCCCCAGACCCCGGCCGCGACGACGACGGCGAGCAGCACGGGGGCGTACCGCTCGACGGTGCGCCGGAGCGCGACGGCTCGGGAGGTCACGCCCCGAGCCTAGGCCGGGCGGAGGCCGTTGCCGTCGGCGCGCGGCCCGTGCCGCTCAGGCATCCGGCGGCAGGTGCAGGTTGATCAACTGGACGAGGTGCCGGCCGGCCGGTCGCTGCGGGAGACCTGGGCCGCGAGTTCGGCGCCGTCCAGGGTGGAATCACCGCGTACGCGAGGTCTTCGCCCCCGACGCCGTGGCAGGCGTCGACGCACGACCCCTGACGCCGGTCCGCGCCCGACCCTGAAGCCGGTCCTGCCCGACCCGGATCCCCCCTCGGGGTCGGGCACGACTTAAGTCGCAGGTGCCGGGTGACCACCGGACGATGGCAGGGCCATCGGGCGGCACCAGCATCGAGATCATGGATTCGGTGCTCGACCTGCTCCACCAGACGATGTCCTCGCCCTGGGTCTACCTGGCGCTCTTCGCGATCGCGGTGATCGACGGCTTCTTCCCGGCGGTGCCCAGCGAGACGGCGGTGATCACCGCCGGCGTGTTCGCGGCGACCGGGCAACCCGACCTGGTGGCGGTGATCGCGGTCGCGGCGGCCGGCGCGCTGATCGGCGACCACGTGTCGTACGCCATCGGCCGGCACGGCGGCGGACGCCTCCTCGCCCGCCTGCCCGACGGCGGCCGACGACGGGCCGCCTACGAGTGGGCGCGGCGCGGGATCGCCGTGCGGGGCGGGCTGATCCTCACCGTCGCCCGGTACGTCCCCGGTGGCCGGACCGCCGTCACGATGACCATGGGGGCGACGCGCTTCCCCCGGCGGCGCTTCCTCGCCTTCGACGCGCTCGCCGCCGGCTCGTGGGGGGTCTACTCGGCGCTGGTCGGTTACCTCGGCGGGCTCGCCTTCGAGCAGGACCCGATCCGCGGGCTGCTGCTCGGGCTCGGTCTCGCGCTGACGGTGACCCTGGTGGTGGAGCTGACCCGCTGGCTCCTGGGCCGTCGCCGGGCGGCCGTCGGCGCGCCCGCCCGGGAGCCGGCGGAGCTGCGACGGTGACCCACCGGCGGATCCCGGCCGCCGACGCCGACCGGGCCTTCGTCGGCGGAGTCGGCGGCGGTGGCGAGATGCGGCACCAGCCGGGCGTGGGGACCGCGCGAGGGCGGCGGGCCCGTCGGTCGGTCTCCCCGGGTGGAAGGTCAGGCGGTGGGCGGCCGCCAGGTGGCGCCGCGCAGGAGTTGGCCGGCGCCGAGCCACGCGACGTTCATCATCCGCGTCGCGGTCCTCTCCGGGTCCGCCTCCGGATGGTCGGCGAGCCAGTCGGCCAGCGACTCGGTCGCTCCCACCAGGGCGTACGCGACGACCTCCAGGTCGGTCTCGCCCACCTCGCGCCCCTCGGCGCGCAGCGCGTGGCCGAGCATCCCGGCGACCACCTCGACCAGCCGGGCGCGCATGCCCGCCAGCTCGCCGGCGAACGGCTGCTCGCCCCGGGCCTGCCGGTAGAGCACCGCCCAGCCGTCCCGGTGCGCCCCGACGAAACCGAAGAACGCCCGCAGCCCGCGCCAGAGCCGCTCGTCGGCCGACAACTCGGGGGCGGCCGCCCCGGCGATGGCCTGCATCATCCGGGCACCCTCCCGGTGCAGGCAGGCGACGAAAAGCTCCTCCTTGGTGCCGAGGTAGGCGTAGACCATCGGCTTGGAGATGCCGGCGTCCTCGGCGATCTCGTCCATGCTGGCCGCGTGGAAACCCCTGCGGGAGAACACTTTCACGGCCGCGTCGAGCATCTGCTGCTCGCGTACGGCACGCGGGAGGCGCTTGAAGGTGGGTGGGGTGGACACCCTTGCGAGCATACCTACTCGTGCGTAGGGTTACGCACGAGTAGCCTACCCCCGGAAGGTGCAGACCCATGACTGACTTCGACCCGGCCAACTTCGCGAACGTCGGCCCCAAGGAGTTCGCCCAGCTGGTCAAGTCCACCCCGGACGACAAGATCGCCGAGGTCATGTCCGGCGACCTGCGCGGCAAGATCCTGGGCGAGGTCTTCAGCCGGATGCCGCAGCTCTTCCGCGCCGACCGGGCGGGCTCGACCAACGCGGTCATCCACTGGAACATCACCGGCCGCCCCGACGGTGGCACCGACACCTACGAGGTCGTCATCGCCGACGGCGCGTGCACGGTCAACGAGACCGCGCAGCACGACCCGAAGCTGAGCCTCACCATGGGCCCGGTCGAGTTCCTGAAGATCGTCTCCGGTGGGGCCAACCCCGTCATGATGTTCATGACCGGCAAGCTCAAGGCCAAGGGCGACCTGGGCCTGGCCGCCAACATCGCCAACCTGTTCGACATCCCCAAGGCCTGACATGGCCGAGTTCTCGCTCGACCTGAACGAGGAACAGCGGGATCTGCGCGACTGGGTGCACGGCTTCGCCGCCGAGGTCGTGCGCCCGGCCGCGGCCGAGTGGGACGCCCGGGAGGAGACTCCCTGGCCGATCATCCAGGAGGCGGCGAAGGTCGGCCTGTACGGCTTCGAGTTCCTCGCCACCTGCTGGGCCGACCCCACCGGCCTCTCCCTCCCGATCGCCAGCGAGGAACTCTTCTGGGGTGACGCCGGCATCGGGCTGGGCATCTTCGGCACCTCCCTCGCGGTGGCCGCCATCTACGGCACCGGCACCCCCGACCAGATGGTGGAGTGGGTGCCGCAGTGCTTCGGCACCGTCGACGAGCCCGCCGTCGCCGCGTTCTGCACCACCGAGCCCGAGGCCGGCTCCGACGTCGGCGCGATGCGCACCCGGGCGGTCTACGACGAGGCCACCGACGAGTGGGTGCTGAGCGGGCAGAAGGCGTACGCCACGAACGGCGGGATCGCCGGGGTGCACGTCGTCACCGCCTCGGTCGACCCGACGCTCGGTTCCCGGGGGCAGGCGGCGTTCGTCGTACCGCCGGGCACCGCCGGGCTGACCGCGACCCGCAAGCTGCGCAAGCTTGGCCTGCGCGCGTCGCACACCGCCGACGTCTTCCTCGACGACGTACGCGTGCCGGGGCGCTGCCTGCTCGGCGGCCGCGACGCGCTGCGCGAACGGCTCGACCGGGCCCGCTCCGGCCGACGCGCCTCCGGCCAGGCGGCGATGCGCACCTTCGAGCTGTCCCGGCCCACGGTCGGCGCGCAGGCGCTGGGCGTGGCCCGGGCCGCCTACGAGTACGCGCTGGACTACGCGAAGGACCGGGTCCAGTTCGGCCGGCCCATCATCGAGAACCAGGCGGTCGCGTTCGCGCTGGCCGACATGAGGACGGAGATCGACGCGGCCCGGCTGCTCGTCTGGCGGGCCTCCTGGATGGGCCGCAACAACCGGCCCTTCACGGCGGGCGAGGGCTCGATGTCCAAGCTGAAGGCCGGCGAGGTGGCCGTCTCCGTGACCGAGAAGGCCGTGCAACTGCTCGGCGGGGCCGGTTTCCTGCGGGACCACCCGGTCGAGCGCTGGTACCGGGACGCCAAGATCTACACCATCTTCGAGGGCACCTCGGAGATCCAGCGCCTGGTCATCTCCCGGGCCGTCTCCGGCGTACAGATCCGCTGATTCGAGGACCCTCCGCGCAGCGCACGAGGAGGCCGCTCCGTGGACCTGCCGTTCGTCGTCGCCACCCTGACCCGGCGCGGGCTGCTCGCCCCCGGCCGCCCGATCCGCGTCGCCGCCCAGCTCGGCGCGCTACGCAAGTGGGGCTGGAGCCTCGCCGGCGAGCTGCGCCAGGCCGCCGCCCGCGACCCCGACCGGGCGGCGGTGGTCGACGAGCGGGGCGCCGAACTGACGTACGCCGAGCTGCTGGACCGGGCCGAGCGGCTGGCCCGGGCGACGCGGGCGGCGTTCGGCGTGCAGCCCGGGGACCGGGTCGGCGTGCTCTGCCGCAACCACCACGGGCTGATCGAGACGGTCGTCGCCGCCATCCTGCTCGGCGCGGACGCGGTGCTCGTCAACACCGGGCTCTCCGCCGCGCAGCTCGCCGCCGTGGCGGAGGAGCAGCGGCTGCGGGTGCTGGTGCACGACAGCGAGTTCGCCGAGCGGCTCCTCGGCATCCCCGCCGAGGTGCACCGGCTCGACGAGCGCGCCCGGGAGGAGCTGGTGGTCGGCGCGCTCCCCGGCGAGCTGCGCCCGCCGGAGCGCGACGGCCGGATCATCGTGCTCACCTCCGGCACCACCGGCGCCCCGAAGGGCGCCCGGCGCCCCATGCCGAACGGCTTCGGGCCGCTCGTCTCGATCATCGACCGCATCCCGCTGCACGCCCGGGACCGGGTGATGATCGCCGCGCCGCTCTTCCACACCTGGGGGTACGCCGCTCTCCAGGTGGCCTTCGCGCTGCGCGCCACCGTCGTGCTGCACCGCCGCTTCGACCCGGCCGCCACGCTGGCCGCCCTGGTCGAGCAGCGCTGCGACGCGCTCTTCGCCGTACCGGTGATGGTGCAGCGGCTGCTGGAGGTGCCGCCGCCGGACCCGCGGCCCCCGCTGAAGGTGGTCGCGGTCAGCGGCTCCGCGCTGCCCGGCGGCCTCGCGCCACGGTTCATGGACGTCTACGGCGACGTGCTCTACAACCTCTACGGCTCCACCGAGGTCTCCTGGGCCTCCATCGCCGACCCCGCCGACCTGCGCGCCGCGCCCACCACCGCCGGCCGCCGGCCGCACGGCACCCGACTGGCGATCCTCGACGCGGCCGGCGGGCCGGTGCCGGACGGTCGCGTCGGCCGGATCTTCGTCGGCAACGAGATGCTCTTCGAGGGCTACACCTCCGGGGCCAGCCGGGAGCGCCGGGACGGCCTGCTCGACACCGGCGACCTGGGCCGGCTCGACCCCGACGGGCTGCTCTTCGTCGACGGCCGGGCGGACGACATGATCGTCTCCGGCGGGGAGAACGTCTTCCCCTCCGAGGTGGAGGACCTGATCGCCCGGCTGCCGCAGGTGCGGGAGACCGCCGTGATCGGCGTACCCGACCCCGGGTACGGGCAACGGCTCGCCGCGTTCCTCGCCCTGCACCCCGGCGAGACGCTCGACCCGGAGGCGGTCCGCGAGTACGTCCGGCACTACCTGGCCCGCTTCTCCGTGCCCCGCGACGTCGTCTTCGTGAAGTACCTCCCCCGCAACGCCACCGGCAAGGTGCTCACCCGCGAACTGCGCCGCTACTACGGCTGACCGCTGCCCCGGCGGCACGTCGGGCCGGGTCGGGGGGCGGGCGGGTTGCGGACATGGTCGGTCGGCGTCGGCGCTCCCTCCCGCTCGGCCGTTTTCCGGTACGCACCGCCGACGGCGGCCTCTAGGCTGACAGCACCATGATCAGCTCCGGGCCCCGCCGCCGTACGCCACTGCTGCTGGTCGAGGCGGCGACGCTGCTCTCCGGCATCGGCAACGGGGTGTCCACCGTGGCCCTGCCGTGGCTGGTGCTGGAACGCACCGGCAGCGCCACCGCGGCCGGCCTGGTCGCGGCGGCCACCGCGCTGCCGCTGCTGCTGTCCAGCCTCGTCTCCGGCACCGTCGTGGACCTGCTCGGCCGGCGGCGTACGGCCCTGGTCTCCGACGCGCTCTCCGCCGTCTCGGTCGCCGCGATCCCGGTGGTGGACGCCCTGCTCGGGTTGAACGTCGGCTGGATCGTGGCGCTGGCCGCACTCGGGGCCGTCTTCGACCCGGCCGGGCTGACCGCCCGCGAGACGCTGCTGCCGGCCGCCGCGCAGGCCGCCGGGTGGCGGATCGAACGGGCCAACGGGGTGCACGAGGCGGTCTGGGGCCTCGCCTTCCTGATCGGGCCCGGGGTCGGCGGCGTGCTCATCGCCGCGATCGGTCCGGGCTCGACGCTATGGGTCACCGCCGCCGGTTTCGCGCTGGCCGTCGGGCTGGTCGCCGCCGTCCGGCTGCCCGGGGCCGGCCGCCCGGAACGCCCGCCGGCCGGCCTGTGGCACGGCACCGCCGAGGGACTGCGGTTCGTCTGGCGGGACCGGCTGCTGCGGACCATCGCACTGATCACGATGGTGCTGGTCGCGCTCTACCTGCCGGTCGAGGGCGTGCTGCTGCCGGCGTGGTTCGTCGCCCAGGGCGAACCGGCCCGGCTCGGCGCGATCCTGATGGCGATGAGCGCCGGATCGGTGGTCGGGGCCCTCGCCTCCGGCACGGCGGGACGGCGGATCCGCCGACGCACCCTGATGGTGGTCGCCCTCGTGGTCACCGGGGCGGCCCTGGTCGGACTCGCCGCGTTGCCGCCGTACCCGGCCATGCTCGGCTTCGCCGCCGTCATCGGGCTCGCGTACGGGCCGGTCAACCCGCTCGCCAACTACGCCATGCAGACCCGCACCCCGGAGCGGCTGCGCGGCCGGGTGGTCGGGGTGATGACCTCCTTCACGTACGCCGCCGGCCCGGCGGGCTATCTGCTCGCCGGGCCGTTGGTGGAGTGGCTCGGGCTGCGCCCGGCCTTCCTGCTGCTCGCCGGGGCGCTGCTGGTGGCGGCGCTGGTCGCCGCGCCGCTGCCGGTACTGCGGGCACTGGACGAGCCGCCCCGCCACCCGCCCGCCCCGCCCGGCGGCACGTCGGGCCGGGTCGAGGGTCCCCTCCCGCTCGGCGAGCAGTGGGCGCCCTCGGCGCACCGGGACCCGCCGGATCAGGGGTAGAGCGTCAGCCCGGGCGTGGTGGCGATCTCGGTCAACTGCGCCACGCTGAGCACCGGCGGCGGCCCGAACTCCCTCGTCGGGGTCCCGTCCGACTCGTCCACGACAGTGCGGAAGTTGTCCGTCGTCACGGTCACGGAGGTGCCGTCCGCCCGCTGCACCAGCACCCGGCGCTGCTCCGCACCCTCGTCGCCAGGGGTGGAGATGCTGGTGGTCAGGGTGCTGCCGTCCGGCAGGCGGGTGCTCGTGCAGGCACCGGCACTGGGAGCGGACGCACAACCCCGGGGCTCGTCGGCAGTTGTCGGGACCAGCCTCACGGTCAGGTTGTCGGTCTGGCCGTCCCGGACCAGTTGGGCGCGGGCGTAGTAATTCCAGTGGCTCTTCTCGTAGGTGAACTGGACCCGGTCGCAGCCCGGGATCGTTCCCTCGACCGTCAACCCCGCCGGCACGACGGCCGCCAGCGCCGGGCGCAGGGCCTGGGTCAGCCGGGCCACGCCGGCGTCGGGGCGCTCGGTCGGCCGGTCGCGCACCGTGTCGTACGACTGCTGCGGCGCCGGCGGGCCGCTGGGCTCCGGCTCGGCGATCGGGCAGAGCGACGGCTCGGCGGATCCCGCGGCGGCCGGCGGCAGGGTGAGGCCGCCCGGGCCGGCGGCGGGGCCGGCGAGCAGCGCCGGTGCCACCGCGACCGCCGCGACCGCGACGGCGGCCCCGGCGCCCGCCAGCGCCCAGGCCCGGTGGCGGCGGCGCTGCCGGTCGTCGGCGATCAGCCGGTCCACGTCGATCCGGGTCGGTGGCGGCGAGGCCACCGCCGTGCGCATCTGCCGGGAGAGTTCATCCATCGGTGCCTGCCTCCTGGGCTCGGGCCGGCGCACCGACGAGGCGGCCCCGCAGCGCCTCGATCGCCCGCGCCGACTGGCTCTTGACGGTGCCGGTGGTGCAGCCGAGTTCCCGGGCGGTCTCCTCGACGGACAGGTCGCAGAAGTAGCGCAGCACCAGGACCGCGCGGCGGCGCGGCGGCAACTCGGCCAGCAGGGCGAGGATGGTCAGCCGGTCGGCGGCACCTTCGGTCGCGGACCGCGCGGGGGCGTCCGGGACCTCGGCCCAGGCGGCCTCACGCCGCCACGGCCGGCGCCGTTCGTCCAGCCAGACCCGCAGCAGGGTCCGCCGGACGTAGGCGTCGGGGTTGTCCATCGCGGACACCCGCCGCCAGTGCCGCAGCAGCTTGACCAGCGCCGTCGACACCAGGTCGTCGGCCGTGTGCCAGTCACCGCAGAGCAGGTACGCCGTACGGCGCAGCGGCTCCAGCCGGGCCCCGACGTACTCGCGGTAGCCCTCGATGTCGGCAGGCAATCCCGCCACCTCCTCGCCTCACCGGTCAAACGGAGGCGACGGCGGCGGGGGTTGCCCGGTCAGCCCGGAATCGTGATCCGGCCCTCGACGGCGGCGGCGGCGATGTCGGTGCGGTGGTGCGAGCCGGCCAGCTCCACGCCGGCCACCAGCGCGTACGCGGCGTCCCGGGCGGCGGCCAGGTCGGCGCCGGTGGCGGTGGCGCAGAGCACCCGGCCGCCGGAGGAGAGCAGCGCCCCGTCGTCGGCCCGGCGGGTGCCGGCGTGGATGACGCCCGGAACCTCGGCACCGGTGATCACGTCGCCGCTGCGCGGGGCGGCCGGGTAACCCTCGGCGGCGACCACGACCGTGACGGCTGCCCCGTCGCGCCACCGCAGCGGCGGGTGCCCGGCCAGCGTGCCGGTGGCGGCGGCGTGCAGCAGCCCGGCGAGCGGGGTCTCCAGCAGCGCGAGCACCACCTGCGTCTCCGGGTCGCCGAAGCGGGCGTTGAACTCGATCACCCGGGGGCCGTCGGCGGTGATCGCCAGCCCGACGTAGAGCAGGCCCGCGAACGGGGTGCCCCGGCGGGCCATCTCGGCCAGGGTCGGGTGGACGACGTCGCGCATGACCTCGTCGACCAGGCCGGCCGGCGCCCAGGGCAGCGGCGCGTACGCCCCCATGCCGCCGGTGTTCGGGCCGGTGTCGCCGTCGCCGACCCGCTTGAAGTCCTGCGCCGGCAGCAGCGGCACCGCCGCCTCACCGTCGGTGACCACGAAGAGGGAGACCTCCGGGCCGGCCAGGTATTCCTCCACGACGACCCGGCCGCACTCCTCGGCGTGCCGGAGCGCGGCGGCGCGGTCGTTCGTCACGACGACACCCTTGCCGGCGGCGAGCCCGTCGTTCTTCACCACGTACGGCGCGCCGAACTCGTCCAGCGCCCGCGCCGCGCTCTCCGCATCCGTGCAGGTGTACGCGCGGGCGGTCGGCACGCCGGCGGCGGTCATCACGTCCTTGGCGAACGCCTTCGAGCCCTCCAGCCGGGCGGCCTCGGCGGACGGCCCGAACGCGGGGATCCCCTTGGCGCGTACGGCGTCGGCGACCCCGGCGACCAGCGGCGCCTCCGGCCCGATCACCACCAGGTCGACCCCGGTCTCCACCGCCAGCGCGGCGACGGCCGCCGGATCGCAGGGATCCACCGCCCGCAGCTCGGCGACCGAGGCGATGCCGGGATTACCGGGCGCCGCGATCAGCTGCTCGACGGACGGATCGCCGGCGAGGCCCAGCGCGAGCGCATGCTCCCGCCCCCCACCACCAAGAAGAAGAACCCGCACACCCCGATCCTACTGACCCCCTCGCCCACCCCGTTGATCATGAGGTCGTTGTCACGGCACGCCGGCACCGATGGCAAACAACTTCATGATCAACGGGGTGGTCCCCGAGGGGAGGGGGGTTAGGGGAGGAGGGGGTGGCGGAGGACGTTTTCCTCGCGGCCGGGGCCTACGCCGACCACGCTGACGCGGGTGCCGCAGAGTTCCTCGATGCGGGCGATGTAGCGGCGGGCGTTCTCCGGGAGTTCCGCCTCGGTCCTCGCCTCGGTGATGTCCTCCCACCAGCCGTCGAGCTCCTCGTAGATCGGAGTCGCGTGGTGGAAGTCGGTCTGGGTCATCGGCATGTCGTCGTAACGCTTGCCGTTGATCTCGTACCCGACGCAGATCGGCACCTTGGGCAGGCCGGTCAGCACGTCCAGCTTGGTGACCACCAGGTCGGTGACCCCGTTGAGGCGGCAGGCGTACCGGGCGACGACGGCGTCGAACCAGCCGCAGCGGCGCTCCCGGCCGGTGGTGGTGCCGTACTCGTGGCCGACCTTGCGCAGGTGCTGACCGTTGTCGTCGAAGAGTTCGGTCGGGAACGGCCCGGAGCCGACCCGGGTCGTGTACGCCTTGCTGACCGCGATCACCTTGCTGATCGCCGTCGGCGGGATGCCGGCGCCCACGCAGGCCCCGCCGGCCGTCGGGTTCGACGAGGTCACGAAGGGGTACGTGCCGTGGTCCATGTCGAGCATGGTGGCCTGGGCGCCCTCCAGCAGGACCGTCTCGCCGCGGTCCAGCGCGTCCCAGAGCATGACCCGGGTCTCGGCGATGTACGGCTTGAGCCGCTCCGCGTACTCCAGGTACTCCTCGATCGTCGCGTCGACGTCGATCGCCTTGCGGTTGTACACCTTGAACAGGAGCTGGTTCTTCTCGCGCAGCGCCAGTTCCAGCTTCTTGCGCAGGATGCCCGGGTCGAGCAGGTCCTGCAGCCGGATCCCCATCCGGGCGACCTTGTCGCCGTACGCGGGGCCGATGCCCCGGCCGGTGGTGCCGATCCGGGAGCTGCCGAGGTAGCGCTCGACGACGCGGTCCAGGGCCCGGTGGTGCGGCATGATCAGGTGCGCGTCGCCGGAGATCCGCAGCCGGCTGACGTCCACGCCCCGCTCGGCGAGCCCGTCGATCTCGGCCAGCAGCACCTTCGGGTCGACCACCACGCCGTTGCCGATGACGATCATCGCGCTCGGTGACAGGGCACCCGACGGCATCAGGTGCAGCGCGTACTTCTGGCCGTCCGGGGTGATCACCGTGTGGCCGGCGTTGTTGCCGCCCGAGTAGCGCACGACGTAGTCGACCCGCTCACCCAGCAGGTCGGTAACCTTGCCCTTGCCCTCGTCGCCCCACTGGGCGCCGAGGAGCACGATCGCTGGCATCTTCTCGCCTCCAGAAGGCTCGGGTGCCAGGTGGCGACCGGTCAGCGAGCCCGGGGTGTCAGGCTAACAAGTAGTGACGACGCGGCCGGCAGGGGTCGCGTCGAGAGGCAGGAGGCCGTTTCCGTGTACGACGTGGTGCTGCTCACCCTCGGCTCGGAGCGCGACGCGCCCGGCGGGGCCTGCGGCAGCGGCGGTGCCTGCTGCGGCGGCGCGACGGCGCACGAGGGCGACGCCGGGGCGACGGCGAACGGAGCCGGGACCGGGGCCGGGGCGACGGCGGACGGGGGCGCGACGGCACGTGACGCGGCCGACGTCTGCGGGACCGGCGACCGGCACGACGGGAAGGCCGGGGAGCGCTGCGACACCCCCCGGGTGCCGGTGCTGGCCTGCGCGGACGCGCTCACCGCCCGGGGCGCCCGGGTGGAGACGGTCACCGCCCGCTCGGACGCCGAGATCGACGAGGTGTTGGCCCGGCTCGACGCGCCGCCCCGCCCGGACGGCCTCACCTGGCCCGACCCGGACTCCAAGATCCGGCTGGTGGTCGCCGCCGCCAGCGACGCGCAGTTGCGCGCCGTCGTGCGCCGGCTCGTCCGGCGGTACGCCCCACCGCCCAGCCGCCGTCCCGACGACCTCCCCGGCAACCGCACGGTGCCGGACCTGCCGCCGATCGGCGTACTCCCGCTCGATCCGGCGCGGAGCACGACGCACCGTGACCTGGCGGCGCAGCTCGGGCTGCCCCGCGACCCGGCGGCGGTGGCCGCCGCGGTGCTGGACGGCACGGCCCGCCGGCTCGACCTGCTGCGCAACGACGGCGGCTCGGTGACCCTGGACGGCGCGCTGATCGGCGCCGCCGACGACAGCGGCCGGCCGCTGCACTGGCGGGGGCGGGTCGAGGTGGACGACGCCGTCCTCTCCAACGGCGACGACCCGCTGCTGGCCTGCGCGATCGGCAACGCCGGCGGGTACGCCCGACTCGACGACGTGACACTGCTCGGCGACCCCGACCCGACGGACGGGCGGGTCGAGGTGGCGGTGGCCGTGCCCGTGGTCACCCGTTCGGCGTTGGGCAGGAAGCGAGTGCGGCTGGAGGTACGCCGCGCCCGGGGGCGGGCCGTGTCCGTGCTGCCCCGCGAGGGGAAGGTCCCGTTCCTCGACGACGGGGCCGAGGGTGAGCTGAGCCGGAAGCGGTCCTGGTGGACCGAGCCGGGCGCCTGGGCGGTCTGGACGAGCTGACCTCGGCGTCCCCCGCGACGGCCGACCGCGGCCGACCACTGGGCCTATCCTCGGCAGAAGGAATGGGGAGGAACCGTGGTGGACGAGAACGCCGACCGGGTCCACGTGCCCGGCCAGCCGCCGGTGCCGGAGCGGGACATCGAACCACTCTGGCCGCCCGACCAGATCGACGGTGCCGACGCGCCGCCGTGGGCGTCGACCGCCTCACCGGGGTCGCCCGTTCCCCCGCAGGGCCGACCGGCCGCCCCGCCCTCGCCCGCCGACTACCCGTCCCTGACCGGCGGCCCGCCGGGCGGCCCGGCGACGCCCGCGCCGCCGGACCCGGCGACCGGTTGGGCGCCCCCGCCGGCTGCGGCCTCCGGTTGGGCGCCCGGCCCCTCGGGCCACGGCTGGGCGCCGCCGACGCCCCCCGCAGGGCCGACCGTCCCGCCCGCCGCAGGCGCTGTCGTCCCGCCCGCCGCAGGCACAGTCGTCCCGCCCAGCGACTCGACCGCCCCGCCCGCCGGTTCGGACGCAGCCGCCCGGCAGGGCATCGGCACGAGCGCACCGCCGACCTCGGGCGCAGCCGTTCCGCCGGGCGCGGGCGCAGCCGTTCCGCCAGCCTCGGGCGCGGCCGTACCGCCCAGCGCCGGCACAGCCGTTCCGCCCGGCGCGGGCACCTCCGCTACAACCGGTGGGGGCACGAGCGCCCCGGGCGTCGCGGGGAACGGAACCAGGTCGGCGGTCGGGGCGGGTGGGCACCCGGCCGAGGGCGTCGGGGCCGGCGTGCCGGCTCCCCGGTCTTCTCAGCCCGCCCCCGCCCGGGTCGACCTCGACATGCCCTTCAGCCTCGACCAGCCGGCCGCGCCGATCCCGGTCACGCGCCCGGCCGCGATTCCGCAGCCCTCGGCCACCGACCGAGCCGCCGCCAGCGAGCGGTCGCCGGAGTTCGCCGCCGGACCGGACGCGACCGGTGCCGGGCGGGCGACGGGCGGGGTCGCCGGCAGCACCGACAGCGGAGGCGGCACAGCGGCGATCAGCGGCGCGGCGAACGGCGGCGCGGCCCACGGTGGCGGGGCGCGCGGATCGGCCGAGTCCCCGTGGGCACAGCCGCCGCAGCGGCCCGCCCCGTCCGCCGTCGAACCCACGCTGGCGACCGGCACCGCCCCGCCGGCAGCCATGACGGACCACGGTGCCGCCGAGCCGGCGCCCACGAGCGGAGGCGCCGCGCCCGGCCCCGACGTGCCCCCGCGGGACACAACCGGGCAGGGCACGCCCCCACAGGGCACGGCCGGGCAGGGCATGCCCCCACAGGACGCAGCCGGACCGGACACGGCTGGGCAGGGCACGGACGAGCAGGACAGCGCCGGGCAGGGCATGCCGCAGCAGGGCGGCCCCTGGCAGGGCGGCGCGCCCGGGGCGGCCGGGGGCCCCGGGCCGGATGCGGGGGCACCGCCGCAGGCCACGCCGCCCGGCCCCTACCCGCCGCAGATGACCGGCCCGTACCCGCCGCAGCAGGCGGGCCCGCCGCCGCCCGGCCCGTACCCGCCCCAGCCCGGGTGGTATCCGCCGGCCTGGCCGCAGGGCACGCCGGGGGTCGCCGGCCCGGTGCCGCAGCAGGCGTACCAGGCGGCCGAGGGGGTGACCGCCGTGCCGCCGGCCCAGCCCGACCCGAACTGGAACCCGGCGATCACCGCGCCGCCGACCGCCGAGGACTTCGCCCGCCGCCGGCAGGTGCGGCCCGCCGACCCGGTGGCCACGATGGGCGTACGGGCGGTGGCGAACCGGATCGGGCTGCGGCTCCCGCCGGGGCGGCACGAGCAGGAGCTGCGGCGGGACATCGAGATGGTGCGCCGCAACTTCGGCGGGCTGCGCCAGGTGACCGTGGTGAACCCGAAGGGCGGCGCCGGCAAGACGGTGGCCATCCTGCTGCTGGCGATGACGTTCGGCCAGAAGCGCGGCGGCTACGTGCTGGCGTGGGACAACAACGAGACCCAGGGCACCCTCGGGATGCGCGCCCAGCAGGACTTCCACTCGCGTACGGTGCGGGACATGCTGCGCGACCTGGGCCAGTTCCAGGGCGCGCACGGGCGGGTGGGCGACCTGTCGCAGTACGTCCGGTCGCAGGGCGAGGGGATGTTCGACGTCCTCGCCTCGGACGAGTCGGCGACCGGGGGCGAGATGCTCACCGCCGCCGCGTTCGCCGAGATCCGCGAGGTGGTGAGCCGGTTCTACAAGCTGATCTTCGTGGACACCGGCAACAACGTACGCGCCCAGAACTGGCAGGCCGCGATGGACGCCACCGACCAGCTCGTGGTCACCATGTCGGCCCGGAACGACTCGGCGGAGACGGCCGCCCGGATGCTGGACCACCTGGAGCAGAGCGGCCGGCAGCGGCTGGTCCGGCAGGCGGTCACCGTGGTCTCCATGCCGCCCTCGCGCAAGGAGATCGACCTGCCGGCGATCCAGGAACACTTCGCGGCCCGCACCCGGGCGGTGCTGCTCGCGCCGTACGAACGGCTCATCGACACCGGCGAGCCGATCCGGTACGCCGCCCTCTCCTCGGCGACGCGGGACGCCTGGCTGAAGATCGCCGCCTCGGTGGCGGAGGGGTTGTAGGGACCGGGACAGTCCGACGGCCGGCCCACAGCGGGTCGGGCCGGCCGTCGGCGCGGCGTCAGTTGCTGGCCAGCGCGTCCGCGGCGGCCGGGTCGCAGTCCCGGAGGAACTGGGCGCAGCGGGCCGCCTCGTCGGCCTCGCCGATCGCGTCGGCGGCGCGGGACAGCACGTAGAGGCAGCGCAGGAAGCCCTGGTTCGGCTCGTGCGACCACGGCACCGGGCCGTGCCCCTTCCAGCCGTTGCGGCGCAGCTGGTCCAACCCCCGGTGGTAGCCGGTGCGCGCGTAGGCGTACGCCGGGACGACCTGGCCCGCGGCGAGGGCCCGGGCCGCCAGCGCGCCCCAGCCGGCGCTGTAGGTCGGGAAGCGCGCCGCCACCTCGGCGTACGCCTCGTCGCTGCCGGCCTGCTCGGCGGCGGCCAGGGCGGCGTCGGCCTCGTCGTGCGCGGGGAGGAGGGTGGCCGGTGGTTCCGGCAACAGGTTCTGCATCGTCCCATTCAACCCGCTTCGCCCGCGGGTACGCGAGGGGGTTGGGCGAGCTGGTTGGCTGAACGGCTGAGGAGTTGGTCACGCCTGCGGCCTATGCCACCAGCAGATGTTTTCCACTACAACTATTGGTCCGGAGCCTCCCCAGGACCGGGTTATGCAGGAGCCCGGTGGCTGTGGCCGCCGGGCTCCTGTCCGTTCCAACCAGGCCCGGCGCGCTCCCGACGAACCGGGTGGCCCGGCGCCGCCGCGTCCGTACCGCCCGGCCGCCGGCCCGGGTCTGCCGACCGCACGGCTGCCCCCGCAGGTTTGGCCGGTTGCCGGGGCGGGGCAGGATGGCGAGGGTGCCGACCCCACCACCCGCGGACGTCATCGAGCCGCACACCTGCACCGACGAGATCGAGACCCGCGCCGAGTTCGACCGGCGACTGGCCACGGGCAGCCTGGTCGGGCTGACCGTGCAGGGGCTCCGGCTCGACCTCGCACCCGTCCCCGACCTCACCGGGATCGAGGTGACCGGCACCCTGTTCGTCGGGTGCCGCTTCGCCTCCCGCGAGGTCGGCGCAGACCTGGTCCGGCGCGGCGCGAACGTCGTGCCGCCGTTCTCCGGGCTGCCCTACCCGACCCAGCCGTCGCACCTCTACACCCCGGAGGACCTGGCCGCCGGCTTCGCCGAGGGCGGCTTCGCCGGGATGTACGACACCCGGGTGTACGAGCACTTCCGCGCGCACGGCGGGGCGCTGCCGGAGGTGAAGGAGGCGCTCGGCCAGCGGCTGCACGACCACGGCGTGGACAACGCCCTCGCCGACGCCACCCGCGCCTGGCTGGCCACCCACGGGCCGCAGTCGGTGGTCGGCATCATGGGCGGACACGCGGTGCCGCGCGGCAGCGCGCCGTACCGGATGGCGGCCGTGCTGGGCTGGGAGCTGGCCCGGGCCGACCGGCTGGTGGTGACCGGCGGCGGGCCCGGGGTGATGGAGGCCGCCAACCTGGGCGCGTTCCTGGCACTGCGGCCGGTCGAGGACCTGGACGCCGCGATCGACCTGCTCGCCGGGGCGCCGGACTTCACCGACCACGACCGCTACACGGCGGCGGCGCTGCTGGTCCGGGAGCGCTACGGCCAGCCGGTGCCGCCGCCCCGGCCCCGGGCCGCCGACCCCGCCAGCGTCTCCCGCGTCGACTCGGCCACGCTGGCCGGCGGCGACGTGGGCTGGGCGCGCGCCGGCGGGCTGGCCATCCCGACCTGGCTCTACGGGCACGAGCCGGCGAACCTGTTCGCCGGCCGGATCGCGAAGTACTTCTCCAACGCCATCCGGGAGGACACCATCCTGCGGCTGGCCCGGGGCGGGATCGTCTTCGCGCCCGGCCGGGCCGGCACCGTGCAGGAGGTGTTCCAGGCGGCCACCAAGACCTACTACGGCACCGACGGGGCCAGCGGCGCGTACGTCTTCCTGGACCGCGCGTACTGGACGCGGGAGCTGCCGGTGGAGTCGCTGCTGCGACCGCTGCTGGGCGCCTCGCCGTTCGGCGACCTGTCCGCCACCGTGCACCTCACCGACGACGTCCACGAGGCCGTCCGGGTGCTCACCGCGACGGCCTGACCGGCCGGAACACGCCGACGGCCGGCCCCCGGTGGGGAGCCGGCCGCCGGCGGTACGCGTCAGCGCGTCACTTGGCGAGCGTGGTGCCGGTCGAGCGCAGGTGCTCGCAGGCCTCCACGACGCGGGCGGCCATGCCGGCCTCAGCGGCCTTGCCCCAGACCCGCGGGTCGTACATCTTCTTGTTGCCGACCTCGCCGTCGACCTTGAGCACGCCGTCGTAGTTGCGGAACATGTGGTCCGCGACCGGACGGGAGAAGCAGTACTGGGTGTCGGTGTCGATGTTCATCTTCACCACGCCGTAGTCGAGCGCCTCGCGGATCTCGGACAGCAGCGAGCCGGAGCCGCCGTGGAAGACCAGGCTGAGCGGCTTCTCCTTGCCGTACTTGGCGCCGACCGCCTCCTGGATCTGGTTGAGGATCTCCGGACGGAGCTTGACGTTGCCCGGCTTGTAGACGCCGTGCACGTTGCCGAAGGTCAGCGCCGCCATGTAGCGGCCCTTCTCGCCCAGGCCGAGCGCGTCCACCATGGCCAGGCCGTCCTCGACCGTGGTGTAGAGCTTCTCGTTGATGGCGTTCTCGACGCCGTCCTCCTCGCCGCCGACCACGCCGACCTCGATCTCGAGGACGATCTTGCCCTTGGCGGCCTCGTCGAGGAGCTGCGCGGCGATCTCCAGGTTCTCCGCCACCGGCACGGCCGAGCCGTCCCACATGTGCGACTGGAACAGCGGCTCCTCGCCGCGCTTCACCCGCTCCTGCGAGATGCCCATCAGCGGGCGGACGAACTTGTCCAGCTTCTCCTGCGGGCAGTGGTCGGTGTGCAGGGCGATGTTGACCGGGTACTTCTTGGCCACCTCGTGCGCGTACGCGGCGAACGCCACCGCGCCGGTGACCATGTCCTTGATCGAAGGTCCGGAGAGGTATTCCGCGCCACCGGTCGAGACCTGGATGATGCCGTCGCTCTCCGCATCGGCGAAGCCCTTGAGCGCCGCGTTCAGGGTCTGCGAGGACGTCACGTTGATCGCGGGGTACGCGTACCGGCCGGCCTTGGCGCGGTCCAGCATCTCCGCGTAGGTCTCGGGGGAAGCGATGGGCATGTCGAACGCTCCTTACTTACCGCTGTCGGCCGTCGCCGGCCGCTGTTGTCCTTGGGTGCGCCGGACCGCGCTGTCCACCGTCGGAAGTATCCCGTAGAAGAGGGGCGCCGGCACAACCGCCCCGGTACGCGCCCGACGGCCGGTCGCGGCGCTCACCGCTGCCCCCACCTGTCGGGCACGACGACGCTGATCAGCCAGGTGGCCACGGCCATCACGATGGCGCCCCAGAACGCGGCCCAGAAGCCGTCCACCTGGAACGGCAGGTCCAGCGCCCGGGCGATCCGGTCGGTCAGCAGGAAGAGCAGGGCGTTGACCACCAGCGCGAACAGGCCGAGGGTGAGCAGGTAGAAGACGCAGCCGAACACCTTGATCAGCGGCTTGAGCACCGCGTTGACCACGCCGAAGATCAACGCCACGACGACGAGCGTGAGCGCGTCGTCGGCGCCGGAGCGGCCGGTCACCTCGACGCCGGGCACGATCAGCGTGGTGATCCACAGCGCGACCGCGGTGATCGCCAGCCTGATCAGGAAGCCCACGGCATCATCCTGGCACCGGGGGCGGCGACCGGTGGGGCGATTCGGTCGACTCGGCTTCCGAGCGGCGGGCGGGCGCAGCCCGTACGGTGTGTGGGGTAACCGTCCGCCGAGATCCCGGGAGGGACTGATGGGTCAGCCCGACGAGGACTTCGCCCCCAGCGACCACCTCAGCCCCGAGGAGCGCGACATGGAGGCGGAACCGGCCGACGCGGTGGAGCAGGCCGCCGTGGTCGACCCCGGCGAGGCCGACGTCGAGCCGCATCGCGGCCTGGAGATCAACGACTGGGACGCCATGGAGCAGGCCCGGGTGGTCGCCCCCGACGAGGAGGACTACCGCTGATCCGTCAACGGGTGCGGTTGACCTGACCCGGGTTCCGCGCCGCCCACTGCGCCAGCCGGTCCTCCCGCAACGCGGCAAGGAACGCCGGAGCCTCCTTCGGATCCGGTGGCAGCCGCCAGCCGAGGCCCTCCGGCGGCCCGACCGGGAGACTGAGCCCGACCGGGTCGACGGACTTCAGATCCGGAAGCACCTTCAGCAGGTCCACCAGTGGCGAGCCGTCACCGCCCACGACCAGGTCCGCGCCGACGGTGTCGACCAGGGCGAAGAGGCTGGCCGGGTTGGCTAACACCCCCTGCTCGCCGGCCCGACGGATCAGCCCGGCGGCGAACAGTTGCGCGTGCCGGTCCCGGTCGAGCCCGCCCTCGGGCAGTCCCCGCCGCTGCCGCAGCAGGTCGACCGAGGCGGCGCCGTCGAGCCGCTGGCAGCCGGTCGGGAAGACCCGCTTCGTGTGGATGGAGCGCACCTCACGCGGCAGGCAGACCTCCACGCCGTCGACCTCGTCGGTGAGCCGGCGCAGCACCGGAAAGGTGAGCACCGCGCCGGCGTCCACGCGTACGCCCGTCAGGTCGGTGACCACCCGGCGGGTCAGCTCGTAGCCGCGCCCCAGGTCGGGCCGGCCGTCGCCGGCACCGTACCGGAAGGCGGCGTTGAGCTTGTCGGTCCCGTGACCGGGAATCGGCACCGCCAGGTCGCGGGGCAGCGAGATGAGGTACGGCCGGCTGCGGTCCGCCGGAATGTGCACCAGCAGGACGGAGTCCGCCAGCCGGGCGGGCTCCTTCGCCGAGCCGTCCACGCCGAGCAGCAGGATGTTCAGCGCGCCCGTCGGTGCCGAGCCGGCGGGCTCGGCGAGCAGGGTGGCGTCCTCGGCGACCCGGTCGGGCGTGAACGGTGGTATCCCGATCGCCAGCACACCGAGCAGGGCCAGCGCGGCACCGCCGGCCCGCAGCCGCCGCCGGCGACGGCGACGGGCAGCCGCGAGCCGGTCGATCGCGGACCGCAGCGGACCGACGGGCGGGGTCAGCGCCTCGTGCCGGGCGAAGGCGGCACGCAGGTCGTCCTCGATCATGAGCAGGCCTCCACGTGTTCCGCCCGCAGCGTGGCCAGGGCGCGCGAGATGGACGAGCGGACGGTCCCGACGGCGCAGCCGAGGATGTCGGCGATCTCCGCGTCGGGCAGGTCCTCGTAGTAGCGCAGCACCAGGGTGGCCCGCTGCCGGCGCGGCAGCCCGGACAGCCAGGACCAGACCTGGTCCCGGTCCACGGCGTGCTGGGCGTGGTCGGCCGGCACCGGCACCGCGTCGTCGGGCTCGGCGCGCAGCAGCACCCGGCGCATCCAGGAGCCCCGCCGCCAGTCGACGTACTGGTTGGTCAGCATCCGGCGGACGTAGCGCTCGGGCGAGTCGGCCCGAGCCACCCGACGCCAGTTGAGCTGGACCCGGACCATGGTGTCCTGCACCAGGTCCTGCGCCTGGTGCGGGTCGCCGGTCAGCATGACCGCGTACCGCAGCAGCGCGGCCAGCCGCGAGTCGGCGAACTCCTCGTACGTCACTGCACCTCCCGGGCTCCTGCCCCAGATGACGGGTCCGGGCGGGCGGAACGTTGCGACGATCCTGGTCAGCCGTTCGGTCGATGTTTGCCGCCGGAGGCGAATCGGGACAGCGGCGAGTCTTAAGGCCTTCTTAAGATCCGCTCGCCACTCCTGGCACCCCCACGGGAGGACTCCCCACATGCTGAAGCACTCCACCCGGCGCTGGTTGGCCGGGCTGGGCGTCGCAGGCGCGCTCGTCGCCGCCTCCGCCACCCCCTCCTCGGCCGCTCCGGCCGAGGATCTCGATCTCTACGCAAACAACGTGATCGTCGCCCCGGGCGGCACGGAGAAATGGGTCACCCTCTTCGCCCTGACGGCCGAGCGACACGGCGACTTCACGGTCAAGGTGGACCGGAGCAAGGTCGCCGCCTTCGCCGACGTGCAGAACAGCGGCCCCGAGGACGCCTGCACCGAGTCCGGCGCGATCCTGACCTGCAAGGTCCAGGACACGGACGACGACGGCTCGTACCTGAACATGGTCGAACTGTTCGTGCGGGCGAAGGACGGCGCCACGCCGGACCAGGAGGGTGAACTGGAGTTCACCGTCACCTCTGCCGACTCCGGCTCGGCCAGCTACCGCTCGACCGTCGCCATCGGCGAGGGCGTGGATCTCGCCGCCGAGGAGTCGCTGGAGCTGAAGGGTGCCCCCGGCGCCACGCTCAAGGCCCCGCTCAAGGTGGAGAACCGGGGCGAGACGACCACCCGCGGCGCGGTGCTGTTCGTCTTCGGCTCCTACGGCCTCAACCCCTCGAAGCGGTACGAGAACTGCGAGTACACCAACGACGAGTTCGACTCCTACGCCTTCGCCTGCACGTTTGACAGCGTGATCGAGCCGGGCGAGGCAGCGCGGCTCGATTCCAGCTTCGGTTTCACGGTGCCGGCTGACAGTTGGGCCCCGAACGACTACTTCGGCGCCGCGATCTGGTTCACCCCCGCGGACTGGAAGGAGTTCCTGTCCGAGGTGGACGTGGCCGACGAACTCGGCACGAAGGGCACTGAGGGCGAGCTGAAGCTCGAACCCGTCGCCGCCCAACGCTCGCGGCAGACCGACGTCGAGCCCTACAACAACGAGACCTGGATGCAGCTCCAGGTGACCGGTGACCAGCGGGCCGACGTGGCGGCGCTCGGGGCCAAGGTGAACGGCGAGGTCGGCACGACCGTCCCGGTGACGCTCGGCTACGTCAACAACGGCCCGGCGGCCGTCGGCACCGGCGGCAGCGAGGGGATCTGGGTCGGGACCACCGTGACGCTGCCGAAGGGCGTCACGGCGGTGCGCGCCCCGGAGACCTGCCTCGACGGCGAGAGCGGCGAGGGGGAGCCGGGCAAGCCCGGGGCCTCGGTCTATCGCTGCTTCCTGCCCGGCCACCTCGGCAAGGGCGAGAAGGCCGAGTTCGACTTCGAGCTGCGCATCGACAAGGCCGGCAGCCGGACCGGCGAGGTCAAGCTGCGCACCGGCTACGACGAGGCCGAGGTCAAGGACCTCGACCCGGCCAACGACACCGCGAAGATCCTGGTCAACGCGGGCGGCGGCCAGGGCGGCGGTGACGACCCCGAGCTGCCGATCACCGGTGAGTCCACCGGCCTGATCGCCGGCATCGGCGGCCTGCTGCTCGTCGCGGGCGTCGGGGGCTACGTGGTGGCCAAGCGCCGCCGGACCCGCTTCGTCGCCTGATCCACCCGCACCACCGGTGCCCCGCCGCCCACCCGGCCGGCGGGGCACCGCCGTCTCCACCGTGATCCCGACACCACCCCGGCACACGCCCCCGATCCCGACCCCCGACAGCACGCGCCTCCACCCTGCGGGCGGCCACCTGATGCCAGCGGACGGCGCTGGACCACCACGGGTTTCCGGGCGAAGCTGCCGCCGAGCGCGAAGGGAATCTCTTCCTGCTTGAGCACGGCGGCGACCTTCTTCAGCGTGT